>NZ_JBSFPX010000096.1:0-25619 GCF_053588415.1 Mycobacterium sp. NPDC003449 | reverse complement strand
GACGGGCAGTGGCACGGGCAGTACTGCCATGCGTCGGTGCCGTCGCAACGTAATGCGGTCCGCGACATCCAAGATCGCCAACGGCGACGCCCTCGACATCACCGAGGACCCCACCCCCCGCGGGCACTCGATCGAATTCCGGATCAACGGCGAGGACGCCGGCCGCGGCTTCCTGCCCGCCCCCGGCCCGGTCACCCGCTACGACATCCCCACCGGGCCCGGTGTGCGCCTGGACTCCGGCGTCGAGGCCGGCTCGGTGATCGGCGGCCAGTTCGACTCCATGCTGTCCAAACTCATCGTCACCGGCGCCACCCGCGAACAGGCCCTGGACCGCTCACGGCGCGCCCTGGCCGAATTCCACGTCGAAGGCCTGGCCACCGTCATCCCGTTCCACCGCGCCGTGGTCAGCGACCCCGCGTTTATCGGTGACGGCGAGAGCTTCTCGGTGCACACCCGCTGGATCGAAACCGAATGGAACAACACCGTCGAACCCTTCACCGGCGGCGACCCCATCGACGAGGAGGACACCGTCCCGCGCCAGACCGTGGTCGTCGAGGTCGGCGGCCGCCGGCTCGAGGTGTCGCTGCCCGCCGACCTGGCCCTTGGCGGCGGTGGCGCAACCGGAGCGGCCGGCGGTGTTCTTCGTAAGAAGCCCAAGCCGCGTAAGCGCGGCGGTGCCGGCGGTGCGGCCGCCTCGGGTGATTCGGTGACCGCGCCGATGCAGGGCACCGTGGTCAAGGTCGCCGTCGAGGAGGGCCAGGAGGTCTCCGCGGGCGATCTGGTGGTGGTGCTGGAAGCCATGAAGATGGAGAACCCGGTCGCCGCCCACAAGGACGGCACCATCACCGGCCTTGCGGTCGAGACCGGCGCCGCGATCACCCAGGGCACCGTGATCGCCGAGATCAAATAACCGACCGCTGACATTGCACTCAGGGCTGTGATTCCGACCGGATCACAGCCCTGACTGCATTCTCAAGGAGTCCCGATGAATACACCCAAGGTCGTCACGGTCACCGGCGCGGCCGGCCAGATCGGCTACGCCGCGCTGTTCCGGATCGGCGCGGGCGCGCTGCTCGGCCGCGGCGTACCGGTCACGCTGCGTCTGCTCGAACTGCCCTCGGCGGTCCGCGCCGCCGAGGGGGTGGTGATGGAGCTGGTCGACAGCGCATTCGATCTGCTGGCCGATGTCGAGATCCACGACGATCCGGTGCGCGCCTTCGACGGCGTCGACGTGGCCCTGCTGGTCGGGCGAAACCACGCTCCAAGGGCATGGAGCGGGCCGATCTGCTGGCCGGCAACGCCGCGATCTTCGCCGACGCAGGCAAGGCGCTCAACTCGGGCGCGGCCGACGATGTCCGGATCGTGGTGGTCGGCAACCCGGCCAACACCAATGCCCTGGTCGCCTCGTCGCACGCCCCCGACATTCCGGCCGACCGGTTCACCGCGCTGACCCGGCTCGACCACAACCGGGCGGTGGCCGCGCTGGCCACGCACGCCGACGTGCACGTGACCGACGTATCCCGAGTGACGGTGTGGGGCAACCATTCCCCCACCATGTACCCCGACATCTTCCACGCCGTGGTCGACGGCAGGCCGGGAGCCGAATTCGCCGCCGACACCGAATGGCTGACCACCGATTTCATTCCCACGGTCGCCAGGCGCGGGACCGCGATCATCGAGGCGCGGGGCACGTCGTCGGCGGCGTCGGCGGCCAACGCCGCGATCGACCACGTCAGGGACTGGGTCGACGGCACCGATCCCGACGACTGGACCTCGGTCGGGGTCCCCTCCCCCGGCGTGTACGGCATTCCCGAGGGTGTGGTGACCTCGCTGCCGGTCCGCGCCGTCGACGGCGCCTGGCAGATCGTCGAGGGCCTCGACATCGACGGGTTCTCCCGGGCCCGCATCGACGCATCGGTGGCCGAGCTGCTCGATGAACGCGCCGCGGTGGAAAAGCTGGGCCTGCTGTAGATGGGTGTCGGCTAGTGGAACCCGTGGAGATCAACGCCGGTGCATGGTATTTGCGTGCGCTGCGCGACGACGATCTGATCGACGATCGGCCCGCGCTGGCCGATCTCGGCGAAACCGACCCGGACTATGTCACCCGCCGGGAGGCGCAGTGGGCGTCCGACACCTGCTACACGTGGGCGGTGTGCGAGCCGACCACCGGTGAACTGCTCGCCGAGGTGGTGCTGGATCCGGTGGCCCCCACGTTGCACAGCCGGGCCCGCACCGGACATGCCGACGCCGCGACCATCGCCGAGGTGTCGGTGCGCCGCTTCGCCGGCGCGATGCTGGGCATCACGTTCTCGAACTGACGTCGATATCGGCACCGGTCGCCAGATCACCGCATTCCACCCCGGCGACGTCGGAACGGCCGCGCAGGAACGCCTTGGCCCCCTCGTCGCCGTGCAGCGACGCCAGCAGCGAGGGCCAGTGCCGACGCGCGACCACCACCGGGTGACCGGGCCTGCCAGCGTAAACCGCCCGGGCCAGACCGGATTCCGGTGTGCCGTCCAGTACCCGGCGCACCACGTCGGCGCCCACATCGGGGGTGTCGACGAGGTGCAGCACCACCAGTTCGGCCGCTCCGGCCGCTCCGATCCCGGCCCGCAGCGAGGCTGACAGGCCTTCGGCCCAGTCGGCGGCGATGACGGCCCTGGCCGGTGCTGGCACGTCGACGGCGGTCGCGGCGCCGAGCACCACCACCACGTCATCGCAGCCACCGCCGGACAACGCACCTACCGCGGCCTGCAACCATGCACCCTGTGCGGCAAGCACTTTCGGCATGCCGAATCTGGTGCCCGCGCCCGCGGCCAGCACCACGCCGACAGTCCCCCTGACGTTCGTCATACGAACAGTCTGTACCCGTCGGACATCGCGCGTTCGGCCGAGGTTGGTTGTCCTGCGCCATCCGGAGGCGTAGCGTTCAGGCCAGGTTGAGTCCACAGCCACTCGAGGCGTCTTCAACGTTTCCGGGTGAAACTCCCGCCGCTTGCGTTCACATTCGCCACAGATCGGATCCTGTATATCGACTGATGGAGTCACTGAAATGCCCGTCACCTCACCGACCACTCCGCTGACAGCGGGACTCGGTCACACAGCGACTTTCGCGACCAGCTGGCTACCTCGGTCGGCGGCCGTGATCACGGTGCACGGCGACCTCGACGCCGCCACCGCCCCGGACTTCGCCGCGTACGCGAGACAACATGCGTCCCACATCCACCGGTTGGTGCTCGACCTCTCCGGGGTCGACTTCTGCGGCACCGCGGGACTCTCGGCTCTGCAGGACATCGGCGACGAGTGTGTGGCCGACAACGTGCCATGGGGTCTGACCGCCTCTTCTGCCGTCGACCGAGTGCTGGATCTCAGCGGAGACGTGCTGCCCACCTACCCGACGGTGTCCACCGCCCTGACCGAGCTGGAAGGGAAATCCGCGCGGTCACTGCAACTGATCACGCAGCCGCGCTAGCGACTTTGCCAGCAGACGCGACACGTGCATCTGTGAGATTCCGACCCGTTCGGCGATCTGAGTCTGGGTCAGGGATTCGAAGAAGCGCAGCAGCAACAGGGTGCGTTCCCTTTCGGGGAGTGCGTCCAGCAAGGGCCGCAGCGTCTCGCGGTCCTCGATCCGTTCGAGCGCCGTGTCGACATCGCCCAGCGAGTCGACGATCGCGGGGGCTTCCTCGTCACTGCCGCTACCGCTGTCGATCGACAGGGTGTTGTAGGAGCTGCCCGCGATCAGGCCCTCGACGACCTCTTGGCGGTCGATGCCCAGTTCGTCGGCGAGTTCGGATGCGGTCGGCGCCCGCCCCATCCGCTGGGAGAGCTCCGCGGTCGCCGACGCCAGGCGTAGATGCAGTTCCTTGAGCCTGCGCGGCACCTTGACCGACCAACTGTTGTCCCGGAAGTGCCTGCGTACCTCGCCCATGATGGTCGGGACGGCGAAGGACACGAAATCCGACCCGGTCTCCAGGTCGAATCGGTTCACGGCGTTGACCAGACCGACTCGGGCGACCTGAACCAGATCCTCGCGGGGCTCCCCGCGCCCCTCGAACCGGCGGGCGATGTGGTCGGCCAGCGGCAGGCACCGGCTGACGATCCGTTCACGTTGGTCCGCACATGCCGGCGAGTCGTCGTCAAGCTCGCCCAGCACGCGAAACATGTCAAGAACGTCCGCGTATTCCGAGGTCACCGCAAAAGACTCGCTCGCCTCGCGGTCAACGAGATGCCGAAGACCGCGCCCTCGTCGGCCGCTTCGCCGTCGGTGAAGGTTCGCACCTCGTGCGCCAGCGACGTCAGGACGTGCCAGCTGAAACTGCCGGGTTCGACCACATGCTCGCCCCAGCATCGGGTCGAGGCGGTCACGGTCACGTCATCGTCGTGTGGGTCGACCACGACGATGAGCGTGGACCCCGGAAGCGCGGACCGGATCAACGCGGTGCAGGCCTCGTCGACCGCGAGCCGCAGATCGGCGATCACGTCGAAGTCGAGATCTTCGAAGGTGGCCGCGGCACCGACCAATGTTCTGAGCAGGGCAAGGTTTTCCACTCTTGCCGCGAGACGCAATTCGACCGACCGCACGTCCGGTGTGTCGGCTTGGCGCATCTGACCTCCAGGCAGTTTTTTGCTCACCATACTCTCCGCAATCGGTGTCACCGTTGCCGAACCACGCCCGGGATCGGTGTCGACCATGGGTCAGGGCTTACGCGTCTCCCGGCGGTTCGCCTTCTCGATCGCGGACACCAGCTCCTGTTTGTCCATGGTCGAGCGTCCCCGGACGTCGAGTCTGCGAGCCACCTCCATCAGATGCTTCTTGCTGGCATTCGCGTCGACGCCTTCGGCTGACGAACCTCTGGCATTCGGGCCCCCGCTGCGGGCCCGCTCATCGGACGGGCCTCGGCGCTTCTTGGCCTCCCAGTGGTCGCCGACTCGCTCGTAGCTGTGTTTGAGCGCGGCGTAGGCGACCCGATGCGCGCGGCGGCCCTCGCCGTAGGATTCGACCGCCGAGTCGTGCGCCTTGGCGAAAGTCCTCTGCGCCTTGGCATCCGACTTCTGCAGCGTGCTCGGCAGTTCGCTCTTCTTGGCCTGTCCCTGCTTACTGGTCTTCGGCAACTTCCCGTCTCCTCTCGGCATTTCTGCAGCTGGACTGCATATTTCGGCACGGCACAAGACGTAGTGCCCGCATTCCGGTGGGTCCAAACCTGGTCTGCTCACCAATCGCTTTGCCCGGCAACTCTTTCTCCTACCCGATCCTCAATCCAATTCCGCCCGCAACGCCGCCAGCAGCGGTTTCGCGGCGTCTTCGAGGAACGCTTCCTGGTTCTCACCGCCGATTTGGATCAGCGCGATGTCGGTGAAGCCCGCGTCGCGATACGGGGCGACCGACTCGACGATGGCATCGAGATCGGGCCCGCACGGTATGGCCGCTTCGACATCCCCGGGCCTGACGAACTGTGTCGCGGCCGCGAAACCCGCGGGTGTCGGCAGATCCGCGTTCACCGACCAACCGCCGGCAAACCATCTGAACTGGTCGTGGGCCCGTTTGATCGCCGCATCCCGATCCCGGTCCCAGCACACCGGGATCTGTCCGATGACCCGGCCTTCGGGTAACACCCCGGTGGCGTGCCGCCGGTCCCGCCACTCGTCGACGATCGCACGGTCCGGGGCGACGTCGATCAGGTGGTCGGCCAGCACCGCGAGTTTGTCGACGGCCTTGCCGCCGGTCATCGAGACCCCGATGGTCACCGGTTCGTCCGGCAGATCCCAGATCCGCGCCGAATCCACTTCGAAATATTCGCCGCGGAAGTCGATCAGATCGCCGCCGAGCAACTCCCGAATGATCTTGATGGCTTCGGCCAGCATGTCCAGGCGCCGCTCAATGGTCGGCCAGCCGCGCCCTACGACGTGTTCGTTGAGATTCTCCCCGGTGCCAAGGCCCAGTGTGAACCGGCCGTCCGCGAGGATCTGTACGGTGGCGGCCTGCTGGGCGACTACCGCGGGGTGGTAGCGGATCGTCGGACACGTCACATAGGAGTACAGCCGCACCGAATCCGTCGCGTGGGCAACGGCACCCAACACCGGCCAGGCGTTCGGCGCATGCCCCTGGGTGGCCAACCAGGGTGAGTAATGATCGCTGCACACCTCGAAGTCGAACCCGGCCCGCTCGGCCGAAACCGCGTAGCCGACCAGATCGCGGGGTCCGCTCTGCTCGGTCATCAAGGTGTATCCGAATCGCGTCATGACGGTCGAGTACCCGTGGATGTCGCGCCGAAACTGGGTACCCGAACGCCATGGCCAAGTCAGACATCGAACCGGCGGAAAGCCCATCCCACACCCGACGGCGCCGGCGGCTCATCGTCAACTGGGTATTGGCGATCCTCACGGTGCCTGCGGCCGTCGCGGTGTATCTGACCGGGATGGCCGCGGTGATGAGCCTGGCCGGCTGCACCGGTGAACCGGTCTGCTCCGACAAGGGGCCGGGTGAGTTCTGGTTCGGGATCCTCTTCTACGGCGCACCGGTGGTACCGATCGTCACCATAGCGGTATCGATCGTCACCGCGCGCCTGCGCCGCGGCATCGTGGTACCCCTCGTCGCCCTGGCCCTGCTGGCGATCGATTTCGCCGTCCTCGTGCTGACCTTCCGCTCCTGAGCCGTGCTCGACTGACCGATCGGGCGGTCAGCTGCTGGGCCGCTGCCGCATCACACCCGGATGGTCTGCGTACCAGCGTTCCTCGATGCGCCTGACCCTGATGTGCTCGAACGCCAGCCACAGCCCCCCGACGACGAAACCGGCCGCGGAAAGACTGCCCACGGCCAACCCGACATCGGGGTGGCCGGTCGCGAATGCGGACAAACAGGCGACGAACAACACCAGCGACAGGCCGATGACGATGAGGGCGGGCATGATCACGTTGTCCTTCATCGACTCACCGGCGTGCGGCCGGGTCGTCCTGGCGTGGTCAACCGGATCCTTCGGACCTTTCATGGCTACTCCTTCCCGCCATACTGCCGGCCCTGTTGCGGCTGCTTCATCCACGGTAGAACGATTTTCGGTGTCCGACTGCCGTTCGGACACCGAAAATGGCGGTTATTGCGTTCGGCAGCGGTCAATACCAGACACGTCGTCCGCCGACCGGACGGCCCACCCTGCCGAGCAGCCAGAAGACCGCACCGATCACCAGCAGAATGACGCCGACCACCCAGAGCCAGTAGATATTCAGCACCAACCCGAGGATCAGCAGAATCGCTCCGAAAATAATCATCATGACCTCGTTTCCAGGGTGTTCCCGGCGATCATTGGGTGGGTTTGGGAATGTTGCACTCTGCCACTTTGGGGTTGACACCCGTGTAGTTGAGCGGCCCGGCCAGGACTGTGAGCGCGATGCTGCCCGCGGCGGCGCAGTTGGTCGGTCCGGTGTTGAAGTAGCCGCGCTGCCAGGTCGCGAAAACTCCGATCAGCAGCCAGATCAGGACGAGCGTTCCAAGCAAGCCACCTAGCCTCATGCCAGTCGGGATACCCACCGGATGCCGCCACGAAACCCATTGCGAATGCTTGACTTAGCACGCATACGGGTACCTGACACCCCATGGGTGACACCGCTCTGCTGATCATCGACATGTTCAACGACTACCGGCATGAGGACGCCGATCGGCTCGCCGCCAATGTCGCAGTGCCTGCCCCCGAACCCGCCGCACTGACTGAGGCTCAGACCACCACGCGGAATTCCTTCAGCGTCGGATCGGCGGGATCGGGCACGTTCATCCCCGCATCGACCCCGGTTCGCAGGTACTCGACCACCGCGGCGTCCAGACGTTCACCGGGCACCACCGCGGGGATTCCCGGCGGATACGGGGTGATCTGCTCGGCCGATACGCGGCCGACGGCGTCGGCGGCCGAGACCATCTCGGTGTCGCCGAAGAACGCGTCGCGCGGGAGCATGACGGTCTCCAACTGCAGTTGCCCCGGTTCGGGCAGCTGGATGTCCGGCGGTGTATCGAAACTGTCTGCGGCAGACCGCCATTCACCGAAGGCATCGATGAGCCTCATCGCGGTGTCGGCGTCGTCGGCCATCGACATCGTGGCCAGCACGCGGCGGTGATCGGCCATCCCCAGGTCCACGTCACAGTGTTGACGGAGCCAGTCGGCGGTTTGGTAACCCGATGTGCCGGTTGCCGATACGTCGACGAGCACCTGTAGGCGGTCCAGGTCGTGCGAGGCCTGCACGCCCAGCAACTCCTGCTCCATCACCGAGACCTGAGGCAGGCGTCCGAGCGCGGCGCGGACCGTATCCGCCGTGTCCAGGGCGTCGCCGAGCAGTCGGGTCCCGCGTTGGACCATCTGACGTCGCCAGCCATCAATGGCGGCGTAGACCAGCACGTTCGGACTGGTGGTCATCAACAGGTCGGCGCATGCCGTCAGGCGGGTGCGGTCGACAAGGTCGCCCTGCACGTGGAAGACCGACCCCTGCTCGAATCCCATGCCCATCTTGTGCACACTCACCACACAGATGTCGGCGCCGGCGTCCATGGCCCAGGTCGGCAGGTCGGTGTGGAACGGCAGGTGCGCACCCCACGCCTCATCCACGATGAGCGGTTTGTCCCGGCGATGGCACACCTCGGCGATACCGCGGATGTCGGCGCAGGTGCCGTAGGGGCTCGGGCTGACGATCAGGGCCCCGTCGGCGCCGGGATGGCGCTGCCAGGCGTCCTCGACCTGTTGCGGCGACGGAGGGTGCGAGAAGTGCCGGTCGGCGTCCCAGCGCGGGGTGATCCAGCGCGGCTGCAGGCCGCCGAACACCAGGCCGGCCACGATCGACTTGTGACTGTCGCGGCTCACCAGCAGGCCGTCCCCGCCCCCGGCCACCGCCATCATCGCGGCCTTGACCGACAGCGAGCTCCCGCATGTCGAGAAGAAGGCGTAGGAGGCGCCGACCGCATCCGCCATCAGCTCTTCGGCGTGGGCGAGGTAGGCACCGGTGGAGCGCCGGTCGTCGAGCCCGCCGTTGGCGAGGACGTCGGCGCGGAACGGGTCGAGGCCGAGCACGGCGAGAACCCGTTCATCGACGCCACGGCCCTGCCGGTGCCCCGGCGGGGTGAAGCCGTACCGTTGCCGGTCGCGGTAGTCGACCAATGCGTCGAGGATCGGGGCGTGTTCGTGTTCCATGGCATGAGGCGTAACCACCTGCCGCGAGGCCAAACCTGTCGGGGGCGGTTCGGCGTTTGACGGCGGCCTCCGGACCAGGATTGCATCACAGGCCGAACGGGTATCTGCGGGTGTATGCCACATACCGACCGTCCGGATCGCCGACATCTCGAACTACTGCAGGAGTTGTTGTCGGCCTACGGCCCGGCCGGCCAGGAGGACGCGGTGCGTGAGATCTGCCGCCGCGAGTTGGAGCCGGTCACCGACCGCACCTGGATCGACCCGGCGGGCAACCTGGTCGGCGTGGTGGAAGGTGCGGGCGGCCCGCCCACGCTGGTGATGGCCCATCTGGACGAGCTCTCGATGCTGGTCAAGCGGGTCGAATCCGATGGCACGCTGCATCTCACGCCGCTGGGCACGATGTACCCGGCGAACTTCGGGCTCGGTCCGGTCGCCCTGCTGGGCGATCACGAAACCCTGTGCGGTGTGCTGGCTTTGGGATCGGAGCACACCACGAAGGAAAGCCCCCGGATCTGGGAGACCAAGCCCGACCAGGGCGACCGTGCGCTGGACTGGCTTCATGTGTACGTCTTCACCGGACGCGGCACCGACGAACTCGCCACGGCCGGGATCGGACCGGGAACCCGGGTATGCATCGACCGCAGCAAGCGCACCCTGGTCGAGATCGGCGACTATCTGGGTTGCTATTTCATGGACGACCGGGCCCCGGTCGCGGCGCTGCTGCATACGGCGGGCGAATTGCGTTCGGCCGGAAAGCCTCCCGCCGGCGACGTGTATTTCGTGTTCACCACCAACGAGGAGATCGGCGCGGTGGGAGCGGCATATGCCAGTCGTACCCTGCCGGCCGAGCTCACTCTGGCGGTCGAGGTCGGCCCCACCGAACCGGAGTACGGCACCACCGTCGTCGGGGGTCCCATCGTGGCCTACAGCGATGCGATCTGTGTCTATGACAAGTCGGTCGCCGATCGCCTGATGGCCCTCGGCGGCCGACTTGGGTTGAGGCCCCAGGCCGCGGTGCTCGGAGCTTTCGAGTCCGATGCCTCGCATGCCAAGGCCGGTGGTCTCACACCGAAGGCCGCACTGCTGTGCCTGCCGACTCTGAGCACCCATGGGTACGAAGTGATTTCACGCCGAGCCATTCCGCAGATGACCACCGTGCTCGGCGACTTTCTGCGCCGTGGCGCCGGCACGGCGGGGTGACCGGACCCGAACCCGGCGGCGCTTCAGGCCGCGAACCGCTCCACGATCGCGGCGCAGAACGCAGGCAGGTCGTCGGGTGACCGGCTGGTCACGATGTTGCCGTCGACCGCGAGCTCCTGGTCGACCGGATTGGCGCCCGCGTTACGCAAGTCGGTGCGCAGGCTCGGATAGGACGTCAGCGTCCGGCCTTTCACCACATCGGCTTCGACCAGCGTCCACGGACCGTGGCAGATCGCCGCGACAGGCTTGCCCGACTGCACGAACTCGCGGACGAAATCGACGGCCGCCGGGTCCATCCGCAGCCGGTCGGCGTTGACGGTTCCGCCAGGGACGATCAACCCGTCGAAAGCGCCGACCGCGGCATCGGCGACCGTGCGGTCGACGTCGAACTCGCCCGCCGGTTCGAGGTCGTGATCTCGGGTATCGATGGTTCCCGGCTTCAGCGACACCAGTTCGACGAGCGCACCCGCACCGCGTGCCGCCGCAAGGGGCTCGGCCAGTTCCCGGCGTTCCACTCCGTCGGTGGCCAATATCGCGATCCTCTTGCCGCTCAATGGACTGGACATCGGTTTCTCCCTCACATATCGGTTCACCGCCTCGGGTACCCGCGGCACCTCCGGTTTATCCGCCGACCGGTTTGGCTCGACCCGATGCCGGGCAGCCTGCGGTTATGGCACGAGATGACGAGAACATGCTCGAACAGCAGGAGGGCCTGGACTCCGACGAGGTCCGCAATGACGACGGTGACCAGACTGTGGATCCGCCGGAGAACTGGATCGAGCCGAAGGACGACGAATCGCTGGACGATCGGCTGTCCGATGAGGATCCGGACGTCACGCCCCGGAACGCGCCGACCGGTGTGGACGAGGGCTCGACGCTGCACGGATCCGAATCCGAACCGGGCCCGCTCACCCGTGACGAGCGGGCCCGCACCCACGGTCAGATCGGCGGCACTCCCGAGGACGGCGAATCGTTCTACGACGTCGTCGAGTGATGGCCGCCGTCAGGTGCGGGCGAGCTCGGCCACCAGGGCCCGGTGATCCGAAATCGGCATGAGCACCGCATCGGAGGTTCGGGCGTACAACCCGGGATCGTCGGTGAGAATGTGATCGAGCTGTCGGACCGGACCCGCGGCCGGAAACGTCGCCGCACCCGCCAACGTCTGCATTCCGGACCACCGGCGCACCGCGGCGGGCAGCAGATTGAGATCACCGGCGAGCACCCTCGGCCCGGGGAAGCCCGCCATGTCGTGGACCAGGCGGCGCAATTGGACCCGGTTCCACACCGGCACAAAAGACAGATGAGTCGAGGCGAAAGTGATCGCGCCGAGCGGTGTTTGGATACGGGCGACGACCGCGGCCCGCGGTTCCTCGTCGACCATCATGATGCGCCGGGGGCCGGGCAGATACATCGGGAACCGGAACGGGATGCGCGGAAGCCGCAGCACCTGCCAGCTGCTGACCGGAAATCGGGACAACAGCGCGATCCCGTAGGCGGCAGTGCCCGGTTGCTCACGGCCCGTGGCCGCCATCCAGGTGGCGCCAGGGGTGCCGGATATGGCCGCGACGAACCGGTGTTCGGCGGCTCCCATCACCTCGGCCGCCACCGCCGTGAGATCCGCCCGTCCGGAACGCGCCTGATCGCGATCCACCTCCTGCAGCGCCAGCACGTCGGGGTTCAGCACGCTCACGCAGTCCCGCAACCGATCGGTGTGCACGCCGTCACCCACGGTGCGGCCGTGCAGGATGTTGAAGCTGGCCACTCGCATGGATTCGGCGTACCCACTGCGCCGACGGTTGTCACAGACCGAGAGCTCCGAATCCGGTTGCGGCACCGGTGTGCGGGGTATGAAGCCACCATGTACCCGACCGACCACCTCGCACGCCGGGAACGGCTGCGCAGCGCGCTGAAGACCTCCGCCGCCGCGCTGCGCGACCACGGGCCGCCCTTCGCGCTGACCGGCAGCTACGCGTTGTGGGTGTACGGGGCGCCCGAACCCAACCACGACGTCGACCTGGAGGTCGCCGGGGACGACGCCCGGTCAGCGGCACTCACATTGACCACCGCGGGATTCACCATCGAACAACCGCCGGAGGACTGGCTGTTCAAGGCTCGAACCGGCGACGTCGTGGTCGATGTGCTGCACCGGGTCAACGGCGTCCCGGTCGAGCGGGCCAGCCTGGAAGCGGCCGAGTACCACGACGTGCTCGCGGTCAGGATGCCGGTGCTGCCGCCGACGGTGGTGATCGTCCAGAAGCTGCGGGCGCTCCACGAACACTCCTGCGACTTCACCGCGCTGCTCCCCGCGGTGCGTGCGACGCGCGAGGTGCTCGATTTCGACCAGATCCGTAAAGAGACCGCCGACAGCGACTACGCGGCCGCATTTCTGCTACTCGCCGAGCGACTCGGCCTGACCGACGGACGGTGACGAGGGCCGCGCCGCCCGCGCGCGCTTGACGCCGAATCGCATGAACAACGGCAGGACCAGCCAGAACACGGCGAATGTGGCTAAAGCGACGACGCCGGCGATCAAGGCCACCTCGGTGCCTACGACCGCATCGAACACGATGACCGTGACACCCACGAGCGCCACCCCCAACAACGCCAGCCCGGCGTAGGCACACCGGTGCGCCGCCGAAACCAGGACCCCGAGCCGGTGCCGGCGAAACAACAGGCGGTGCATCCCGACCGGTGCGATCAACAGCACGGTCGCGGCAACCGACGCGCCCACCGTGCCGAGGTACACCAGCCGCATCTCGTCGTCGAGGATGTCGAAGCGCTCCTGGAACGGAAGGGTCAGCAGAAAGCCGGTCAACAGCTGCACACCGGTCTGTGTGACGCGGAGTTCCTGTAGCAGGCTGGCCCAATTGCGGTCCAGCCGTTCCGTTTCGGTCTCCCGCCGCTGACGGACGTCCCAGCCCTGGTCCTGTTCGGGATGATCGATGTCCATGCCTTACCCGCCGGCCTTACCCCGTCCCGCTCGCCGCCATCGCGCCCTCCCAGACCTGTCCGGCTCCCACTCTTCGGTTACCCCGCCGCGCTCCCCGCATAACCTCGCCCGGCGGCGGGTAATCCGCTCGGATGAAGGCTGAGAACGAGTTTGAGCTGATCCGTCCGCGCGAGGTCGAGGAGGGCGACGTCATCGTGGACCCGGCGGGTGGTCGCCGGCTCACCGTGACCGAGATCCAGGTTGTCTCCGGCGCGGGTAGTGGCGTGTTCAGCTTCTACGGCGAGGGCCCGCACGACGCCGTCACCGTCGCGGGCGACGAGCAGGTCAAACGGAGCAGGGCGCGGCCGCCGCCGGTTTGATGGGGTGCGCCCGGGGTATCCGGACGGCAGGAGCTGATCGCCATGAGGCAGACACGACGGGGTATCACGTCCATCGGGACGCGGCACCATCATCGCCACCGCAGTCCACAATCGATGGCATTGGCCGTGGGGTGCCGCCTCATCGTCAAGAACGCCGTCCGCCTGTGGTCCCTGCAGCCCGGGCTGCGTTGGCCGTTCGAGTCGATCGACCGGATGGCCGGCCTGGCGCCACGACCGCGGTCGGTATCGGTACGGCGGGTCATGCTTCCCACCTGTCCGGCCGAACTAGTGTGCGCCACAGCGATACCCGCACGACGCGCGGTGCTGTACCTGCACGGCGGCGCATTCCTGACCTGTGGCCTGAACACCCACAGATCCCTTGTCGCACGGCTTTCGCGGGAGGCCGACGCCGAGGTGCTCAACATCGGGTACCGCATGCTGCCCGCCTACGGCCCGTCGGCGGCCGTCGCCGATGGGATGGACGGAATCCGCTGGCTGCTGCGCCGCGGTTTCCGCGGGCACGACATCGTACTGGCCGGCGACTCGGCGGGCGGCTATCTTGCCCTCGCGACCGCGCTGGAGCTGCTCCGACGTGGTCATGGCGAACCGGCAGGCGTGGCCGCGATCTCGCCGCTGACCGACATCGACCCCGAACGCCGACTGGCACAACCAGATCCGGGCTGCTGCTCGATGTTCACCGCACGTGCCATGTCGGCGTTCGCCCGGTATCTCAGCGCCCAACGGCGGAGCCCGGTGAACCGGCGGATCACCTCCCCCGTCGACGCGGATCTGTCCGAAATGCCGCCGGTGATGATCCACCGACGAGTTCCTGTGGTCCGATGCCGATCTGATGTTTCGACGCATGCTCGACGCCGGCGCCCGGTGCGACCTGCACCTGTGGCACGGACAGATCCATGACTTTCCACTCGCGGCCGACATCCTGCCCGAGGGACGCCGGGCGATCTCCTCCATCGGCGACTTCGTCAGACAGGTCACCCCCGCGGCGGACGAGGACGCCGTCGCGCGCGAATACGCCTCGGCCGCCGGGCTCTGACCGGCGAATTTGCCCAGGGGAACCATGAGAATTCCCTTACCTCGATTGTCGGCAACCACCGCGCCGCGTAAAGTCGCCACCAGGTTGAGTCCACAGCCACAAGACGCGCGTCGACGTGCGGAGCCGGTCAGACTTCTCGCGCTTGCTTTGAGAAACCCCGAATGCGTTTGCGCGTGCCACGAATGAATCGAATATCTCGGCTGATGGGGGCACGATGTCCATACTCAATTTGGCCGGTGTCGACAGCGGCGGGCAACCCGCGTCCCGCAGCCGTCACGCGCGTCGCGACATCGCACAATTCACCATTCAATGGGCGTGGCCCTCGACCGCGGTGATCGTGCTGCGCGGCGAACTCGATACCACCAATGCGC
The DNA here is from genome assembly GCF_053588415.1 of Mycobacterium sp. NPDC003449. NCBI lineage: Bacteria > Bacillati > Actinomycetota > Actinomycetes > Mycobacteriales > Mycobacteriaceae > Mycobacterium > Mycobacterium sp. NPDC003449. The sequence continues at coordinate 10,518 of NZ_JBSFPX010000096.1, read as the reverse complement.
GCCGATTCACCGAATACACGGTGGGGCACATCAGCCGCAGCAAAGGCTGATCCTCGACCTGCGGGCCGTCGGATTCTTCTCGATACGCTGTTTCCCCGCGCTGCACAACGTGAATATGCGCTGCACTCGGGAGGGCGTCGCCTGGTCGCTGATACCGAGTAGTGCGGTGTCCCGCGCGCTGCGGGTGTGCGATCCTGATGAACTTCTGCCCACCAGTCCGACGGTCGCGACGGCGCTGTCCACACTGCGCACCGAGCTGGCGTCGGACTCCGACTCCGGTGACTCGCCGGCTGCCGCCGTCACCGGCTGATCCGCAACGGGACTCTCGCTCACCCCGTAGATGCGGTAGACACCACCGACCGCTGATAGCCACGTGGGCCCACGCGGTCATAGACCTGCAGGGTGTCCGCGGCGATGCGGTCCCAGGAATAGCGCGCGCCGGCCCGGTCGCGGCCGGCCGCACCGAGGCTGCGGCGGCCGAAATCGTCGCGCAACAAGCCGTGCAGAGTATCGACCAGCAGATCGGGCCGCTTGGGCGATACCAGCCGGCCGGTGACCTGGTCCACGATGGTGTCCAGCATTCCGCCGACCGAGGTCGCGACGACCGGGACACCACAGGCCATCGCTTCCAGCGGCACGATCCCGAAGGTTTCGTACCAAGGCGTGCACGTCACCACGTCTGCCGACCGCAACACCTCCGGCATCTTGTCCCGGGTGACCGCACCGCACAGCGTGACCCGGCCGGCCACGCCCATCTCGGCCGCCAGCGCACGTAACCGCCGCGCCTCGGGATGGCGCGCCAACTCGGCCGTCGCCGGTCCGCCCACGATCACGAGTTCGGTGTCGGCAAGCTTGGGCAGCGACCGAATGACCGCTTCAAACCCCCTGTGTGGCGCCATCTTTCCGACGCTTACCAGGCGATGGCGGGCGTTGCGGCGCGCTCGCCTGCCCGCGGGCGTGAATCGGTCCAGATCCACCCCGCACGGCACCACCGAGGTTCGGGAACGCAGACATCCCAGCCGCATGAGCTCGAACATCTCCTCGGTGCAGGTTGCGGCCGTCCAGGTGGCGCCGCGAGCTACCACGGCCTCCAGTTTCAGTCGCTCGGGCGGACCCGTCTCCCGGGCCGGCTGGTAGCGGCGCTCGACCACCCCTAGACCGTGAAACGTCTGGATGGCGGGCAGGTTGAGGTGTCGCGCCGCCAGTTGCGTGGCGACCCCCGACATCCAGGCGTGTGCATGGACCACATCGGGCCGGTCCAGGGCCCATTCGGTATCCAGGAACTGGGCGAACCGCCCGAGGTATTGCAGCAACTCGTTGCTGGGAATCCGTTCGGGTGGCCCGGCGGGCACATGGGCGACGGTGTATCCGTCCGGCGTCCTCACCCGGTCCGGTAAGGCGGGATCGTCGCGGCGGGTATAGACCGTGACGCGATGACCGCGCCGGCTCAGCGCCGCGGAAAGCGCCGCCACGTGGACGTTCTGGCCACCGGCATCCGCTCGGCCGGGCGTGGCCAACGGGCTCGCGTCGCCTGAAACCATGGCGATCTTCATCTACCCTGCCTTCGGGTTGACGGCTCGGTCACGGCGCCCTGTGCCAACACGGCCTGGCCCGCTGGCGAATTGCGGTCGCGGTACGCCAGATCCATGCCTGGAAGGACTTTCCGCATAGCGCCGTATTACCCGGGCAGCCGCCACTTAAACACCCGAGAACACACGGGAGTTTGATCACGGCCGGCTCGGGTATACCCGAAACGTGACGGACGAGGGCGGCGGCTGACGAGGGGGCCTGCCGTGGCGCACAACGGTGAAAGACTGCGGCAGCTTCGGGCGGTGCTGCTGGCCGCCCTGTGCATCGTCGCCCTCGGGCTGCTGCTGACCCGCTGCCCGGCCAACCGCGACGGTATGGCGGGACAGTTGGCGCAGGCCATGGAGGAGACCGTGGCGGCCGCCCGCAGCGGGGCCTTCGCCCTCGACCTGCGCATGCGTGACCGCTCGACACCGCAATTGGCCAGCGTCCAGATCTCGGATGCCCGTGACGAGGTCATCAAGGCGTACAAGGGAATTGCCGACCTCAAGGCCGACGATCTGGCCGATACCGGTCGGCAGCGGCTGCTGACCGAGTCGATGACGACCATCCTCGGCCAACTCAACACCGCGTCCGCGCGCATCCGCGATATCACCGCCGAACCACCGCTGACCGCGCTACGGCCGGCGGCAAGCTCGCACTCGCGTTCGCGATCATCGGCATCGTCGCGGCCACCTTCGGCGCGGCGCTGGAGACGACGCTTTCCGGCGGTTACATCCTGGCCCAGTTCCTGGGCTGGCCGTGGGGTAAGTTCCGGCGCCCGGCCGAGGCCGCCCGGTTCCACGTGGTGATGTTCGTGACCATCGTCGTCGGTGCGGCGGTGCTGTTCACCGGCATCGACCCCATCATGGTCACCGAGTACTCCGTGGTGTTCTCCGCCATCGCGCTACCGCTCACGTATCTGCCGATCCTGATCGTGGCCAACGACTCCCAATACATGGGCGACAAGACAAACGGAAGGCTCACCAACATGTTCGGTTCGGTGTATCTGGTGATCATCCTGGCCGCATCGCTGGCCGCGATACCGCTGATGATCGTGACGGGAGCCGGGCAATGACCGCACTCGACGCGCGCCTGCACCTGCTGGACCGGCAACTGTTGAACGACAACGGCGATCCGGTCGGCATCGTCGACGACCTCGAGCTCGACGGCATCGAACCGGATACCGACATCGCGGCGGGCAGCCCCGCCCCGCGGGTCACCGCGATCCTGTGCGGGCAGGTCGTCGCGACCCGGATCTTCGGGGGCACACCGCCTCGGTCCCGCCTGCAGGAGGTGCCGTGGAAACTGGTTTCGGCGGTCGGCACCGCGGTGCGGCTGGGACCGACGGATATCCCGTTCGACACCGACTGGGTCGAACGCTGGCTGCGCGATCACATCGTCGGCCGCATCCCCGGGGGCCGGCATGCTGCTGAGTAACGTTCTCGGCCTGCGCGTGATCGACGCCGGCCACCATCCGGTCGGCACCGTGATCGACGTCCGGCTCGGCATCGCCGGCGACCCGGCCGACCGTCCGGACGCCCCGCGGGTCACCGGCCTGGTGATCAGCCCACGCACCCGCTCGTCCTATCTCGGCTACGAACGCACCGATGTGAACGCCCCGGCACTGATCGCCCGGATCGCCCGCTGGCGCCACCGCGGCACCTTCGTCGCCGCCTGGGACGACGTGGCCCGGGTGGCGTCCGACCACGTCACGCTGCGTCCCGGCTACCGTCGGTGCCCTCCGACGCTGCGTGCGGACGTGTCCTGACGTTTACAACTCGTCCGGCGGGGAATTCCATCGCGACATGACCACGCCTCCCGCCATCGTGCAACCTCCGCTGCCCGACGCCCACGGCCGTATCTCGGCGGTGGTCATCGAACAGCTGAGCAACCGCGCACCACACAACCAGCTTGAGCCCGTGTGGGTTCCGCTGCGCGACGCCGACCCGCTCGGTATCGACATCCAACTCGCCCTCTACGTCTGCTACGAACTGCACTACCGCGGGTTCGCCGGCGTCGATCCGGACTGGGAGTGGAATGCCGGTCTGCTGCACCTGCGCGCACAGCTCGAGCGCAGGTTTCTGACCGCGGTCCGCCACGAGGTCGGCCAGCTGCCGCCCGGCGTGACGGCGGCCGACGAGATGAACCGACTGTCGATCGAACCGGCCGAGGGCGCCGGGCCGTCACACTTCCTGCGGGATCACGGCACCTGGGAGCACATGCGTGAATACTTCGTCCATCGCTCGCTCTACCACCTCAAGGAGGGCGATCCGCACGCGTGGCTGATCCCGCGGCTGGGCGGGCAGGCGAAGGCCTCCTTCGTGGCCGTCGAGTTCGACGAGTACGGGGCCGGCCACGGGTCTCAGGTTCATCAGCAATTGTTCGCCGACCTCATGACGGCCGCCGGCCTGAGCGGCGCCTACCTCGGATACCTGGCCGTCGTGCCGGCCGAAACACTCGCCCTGGTCAACCTGATGTCGCTGTTGGGGCTGCACCGCAACCTGCGGGGAGCCGCCGCGGGTCATTTCGCGGCCACCGAGATCACCTCCCCGCCGGGGTCGCAACGCATGGTGGCCGGGTTGCAGCGGTTGCGGGCGCCCGAGGAGTGCATCCGGTTCTACCGTGAACACGTCGAGGCCGACGCCGTGCACGAGCAGGTCGTGCGGCTCGGCGTGATCGGTGACCTCGTGGCGCGTGAGCCAGAGGTGGAGAACGACGTGGTCTTCGGGCTGCGCGCGTTCGGCGTACTCGAGGACCGGCTGGCCGGTCACCTGATGAAAAGCTGGTCGGATGATCGCAGTTCGCTATGCCGTCCGCTCGGGTGATTTCCCGGTTTTTCGGTGACTGGTGTCGCACAGCGGATAGTTCTTCGATCGCCGGCAGGCACAGATCGCCACCATGAACCGGTCGGAGTCCACCACACGTCCGTCGGGCAGCTCGATCCGGACCGGCCCCTCGACGAGGATCGGCCCACCGGCGACCACCCGCACCGCCCGGCGCCCGGTCATGGCTTGTCCGCCCGGATCACGACCAACTCCTCGTCACACGCCTCCGCCGTGATTCGTCCGGTCGCCCTCAGCCAGCCGGCTTGCGCGTCGAGCACCGGGCCGAACGGAATACGTTGCCTGGCAGAGACTTCAGCGCGTAAGCCGGCGCCGCGCAGCGTTGTCAGCGACTCGCCGACCCCGGCGAACTCCGAATGGACGAGAAACAGCGAGCCGCGTTCTGCCAGGAGGTCGGCGGCCGCGCCGCACAGCGGGCCGAGAACCAGCCGCCCGTCCGTGCCGCCGTTCCACGCCGACACCATCGACGGTGAAGGGGGCGCATCGCCGATGTCGGGGGCGCTCGGAACGTAGGGCGGATTGCACACCACGATGTCGTACGGTTCGCCATCCAGGGCCTGGTGCCACGGGCCGAGCCGCACGTCCACGAGCACTCGGGCGGCCACCGCGTTCGCCTGCGCGCACCGCACCGCATCGGGCGAGATGTCCAGCGCCGTCACGGCGCGGGCGCCCAGTTTGGCCGCGGCCACCGCCACCACCCCGCTGCCTGTGCACAGGTCGACCACGCGCCGCCCAGCCACGGCGCCGCTGCGCGCCAGCGCGTCGACAAGTAGCCACGAGTCGTGTTGTGGTCGGTAAACACCTTCGGCGACAACGGCGGTCATCATTGTCTGATACCCATCCGCCAATGATGAAAACGTGTGCGGCTCCGGTGCGCACCCTCAGCTGCTGGGGCTTTGCCGCAGAACGCCGGGATGCTCCGCGTACCAACGCTCCTCGATGTGGCGGACGCGCCGGTGGGCGATCATCAACCAGAGGCCGCCACCGGCCAGCCCGACGGCCGCCAGAGTCGCGAGGATGAGACCGACGCCGGGATTACCGGTCGCGAATGCCACCAGACAACCGACGAAGATCACCAGGCTGATCCCGATCAAGGCCAGTGCAGGCATGTTTCGGTTGTCGTTCATCGACTCGCCGGCGTGGGGCCTGGTCGTCCTGGCATGGTCGACGGGGTCCTCGGGACCCTTCATGATCAGCCCGGCGTTCCGACGACGTGCCGATCGGAGAGTTCGGGGTGCCCGGCCTCGCGCGCACAATGCGCACAGCAGAAGGTCGTTCCGGCCGCTTCGACTCCGTGGCCGAGGATGCGACAGTTGCAGTGCGCGCATGCCGGCGCGATCCGGGCGGCCGCGCACTCCACACTGTCGAAGGTCGCGGTCTGGCCCTCCCAACTGACGGTGAAAGCCTTGTCGTAATCGTTGCCACAGGTGGCACAGACTGCCATGGTGCACCTCCCGGTCGCTGTGAACTGTCAACGACTGGCTTCCCGAACGCGACGACGCTAAACGTCAGGATGTCACCCGCAGGTGGGCCGTCAGCAGCAACCGGTCGAACACCGCCCGATCGGGCAGGACGTCGACGTAATCGAGCGACAGGAAATCACCGATGATCTGCTCGGCGAGGGCACGCAGCTTCGTGTTCGTCTCCTGTGAACGCCACCTCAGCAGCTCGAACGCGGCATCGGCGTCGATGCGGTAGATCACCATCAACATGCCCTTGGCCTGCTCGATGCCGCCCCTGGCCTCGGTGATCTCGGCGACCTCGTCGGTGAGCCGCTGCTGGCGGGCTCCGTCGACCGACGGTGTGACATCGACATAGAAGCCGTGGGTGCCCACCACACCACCCTGTTCATCGAACAGCTGGTCCCCGACGACGACCACGTGATGGACGTTGCCCGCGGTGTCGATGATGCGGTGGCGGGTGCTGAACGCGCCCGAGGTACGACGGATCTCGTCCAGGGTCGCCGCGACCTGGCCGTGGTCCTCGGGATGCTTGTGCGAAAGCACCAACTCGGTCGTCGGGTTGGCCGTGCCCGGCTCGTAACCATGCATTCTCTCGACCTGGGGCGACCACTCCCAGCGCTCATCGGCGAAATAGAACTGGAACGACCCGACGCGCTGAGGGTCTCCCCCGGCCAACGCATGCTCCACCGGCGACTGTGCGCTCATCTCGACCGGCTCGTACGACATCAGATCAAGATTATCTCCCCGACCTGCGAACCGAGGGATCGTTTTGTCCCTGCCACCCTCTAGCATTCGGGCCGTGAGCGGGCTCCGGACCAAGCTGTATCTCGCGGCCGGCGCTTCGGCGGCCCTCGCGACCCACCTGGCCGGGTGTGACGCGGTATGGAGCCTGGCCGCGGGCGTCGGCCTACCGGTGGCCCTCGGGGCCGCCCCGCGGTTCCTGCTCGCCGCGCTGGACGGGGCCAGAACCCCTCGCCCGCGAGAGGATCCGGCCGCCGAGATGTCCGGATTGGAGTTCGAGGACCATATCGCCCGCATCGCCAGGGCCTGCGGACTGCCGGTCATCATGACGCCGCTCACCGGGGACTGGGGGGTCGACCTGATCGTCGGGACGCGACCGAATCGGGTTGCCGTCCAATGCAAGCGCCAGTCCCGCCCGGTCGGGGCGGGTGCGGTCCAGGAGGTCGTCGCGGGCGCACCGATGCAGGACTGCACCAGGACGATGGTGGTGACCAATCACGAATTCACCCCGGCCGCGTATAAACTCGCCGAGCGGCACGGGTGTGAACTGGTCACAGGAGCCGACCTGAATCGGCTGAGGCCGATCCTGCGCCGCCTCACCTCCGAAGCCGGCTGAGCATCCGGCCGCCCGGCCCGGCGGTCAGCCGAGCCCGCGCAGGGCCCCGCGGACCGCCTGCACCGCCGCATCGATCTCGGTGCGCGACGCCGTCAGCGCCGGCCGGAATCGGACACTGTCCGCGCCGCTGGGCAGCATGATGACGTGCCGGTCCCACAATCGGCTGATCAGTCCGTCGCGCTGCGCGGCGGTGGGCGTGCTGAAGGCGCACATCAGGCCGCGGCCGCGGGGGGCGAGCACCAGACCCGGGAAATCCGTTGCCAGCTCGCGCAACCGGTCGAGCAGATAGGCGCCGACCGAGGCGGCGTTCTCCAGCAGTCCGTCCACCTCGATCACCTCGAGGATGCGCCGTGACCGCACCATGTCGACCAGGTTGCCACCCCAGGTCGAGTTGATCCGCGAGCTCACCGTGAACACGTTGTCGGCGACCTCGTCGATTCGCCGGCCGGCCATCACACCGCACACCTGGGTCTTCTTGCCGAACGACACCACATCGGGTACGACACCCAATTGCTGGTAGGCCCATGCGGTTCCGGTGATCCCGCAGCCGGTCTGAACCTCATCGAAGATCAGCAGCGCGTCGAATTCGTCGCACAGCTCGCGCATGGCGGCGAAGAACTCCGGCCGCAGGTGCCGGTCCCCGCCCTCGCCCTGGATCGGCTCGGCGATAAAACAGGCGATGTCGTGCGGGTTGGCCTCGAACGCCGCCCGCGCCTGCCGCAGCGATTCGGCTTCCAGCTCGGCCATATCCGCATCCGGCCTGAGGTAGGGCGCATCGATCCGCGGCCAGTCGAACTTCGGGAACCGGGCCACCTTGATCGGGTCGGTGTTGGTCAGCGACAGGGTGTAGCCGCTGCGGCCGTGGAAGGCGCCGCGCAGGTGCAGCACCTTGGTGCCGAGGGCGGGGTCCACGCCGCGGGACTCGTTGCGCCGGCTCTTCCAGTCGAAGGCCACCTTCAGCGCGTTCTCGACCGCGAGGGCACCGCCGTCGACGAAGAACAGGTGCGGAAGCTCCGGATCGCCGAGCACCCGGCGGAACGTATCGATGAAACGCGCCATCGGCACGCTGTAGATGTCGGAGTTGCTCGGCTTGTTCACCGCGGCCTGGGCCAACTCGGCGCGGAACCGCTCGTCGTCGGCGAGTGCGGGGTGATTCATACCCAACGCGGACGACGCGAAGAAGGTGAACATGTCCAGGAAGCGTTCGCCGCTGCGGGCGTCGACCAGATACGAGCCCGACGACCGGTCAAGGTCGAGGACGAAATCGAAACCGTCGGCCAGGATGCTGCGGGACAGCACCTCGCGCACACGGTCCGGCGTGACGGGCGGCGACTGAGTCAACAATGCGGTCATACCGCCACTTTAGCGCAATTTTTACGCTCAATCCCATTGACAACCGGAACAGTTACGGAATGAAGTCCCGACCTGTGTAAAATGTCTGCAGGATGATGGTGCTTCGGGTGCGGACGTTGGCCGCTGTCCTGATCCGTTGCAGCAGGTCCTCCAGCGCCCGGGCCGACGGGACCCGCACCAGCAGCACATAGCTCTCGTCGCCGGCCACCGAATGACAGGACTCGATTTCGGGGATGTGTTCGAGCCGGGCGGGGGCATCATCGGGTTGGGACGGATCGAGAGGAGTGATGGCCACGAACGCCGACAGCATGTTGCCGAGCGCTTCGGGATTGAGGCGCGCGACATACCCGGTCACCACACCCCGCGACTCGAGCCGGCGCACCCGCGCCTGCACCGCCGACACCGACAAGCCCGCGGCCGCGGCCAGGTGCGCCAACGTCGCCCGCCCGTCGGCGACCAGTTCACGGACCAGGATCCGGTCGATTCCGTCCAGTGCCGCTTCGTCCGGTTCGCCCATGGAGCGCACTGTAGCCCAGCAGAAAGGCAGCCAATGACTACCACCGAGCAAACCCACCTTCCCACCGCCGACGAGCTGCGTGTGCTGGCACGTCAGGCGCTCGACGCGATTGGCGCCCCCGGCGGGCTGCTCGCCCCGGCCGCCGCCGGGGGTCTGCCTGCCAGCACTCCGATCACCGGTGATGTGCTGTTCACCCTGACCGAGCACACTCCCGATCAGGCCGACGCCACGATCGCCGAAGCCGCCCAGGCATTTTCGGTGTGGCGCAACACCCCGGCGCCGGTCCGCGGTGCGCTGGTGGCCCGGCTCGGTGAACTGCTCGTCGCGCACAAGGCCGATCTGGCGACGCTGGTCACGGTGGAGGCGGGCAAGATCACCACGGAGGCACTCGGCGAGGTGCAGGAGATGATCGACATCTGCCAGTTCGCCGTCGGGCTCTCCCGTCAGCTCTACGGCCGCACCATCGCCTCCGAACGCCCGGGCCACCGGCTCATGGAGACCTGGCACCCGTTGGGCGTCGTCGGGGTGATCACCGCGTTCAACTTCCCGGTCGCGGTGTGGTCCTGGAATACCGCGATCGCGCTGGTGTGCGGTGACATTGTGGTGTGGAAGCCCTCCGAGCTGACCCCGCTGACCGCGATCGCCTGCCAGGCGCTGCTCGAACGGGCCGCGGCCGATGTCGGCGCGCCGACTGCGGTTTCCCGGCTGCTGCTGGGCGGGCGCGAACTCGGTGAACGGCTGGTCGACGACCCGCGGGTGGCGCTGGTCAGTGCGACCGGTTCGGTGCGGATGGGTCGGGAGGTGGGCCCGCGGGTGGCCGCCCGTTTCGGTAAGGCGCTGCTCGAGCTGGGCGGCAACAACGCGGCCATCGTCACCCCGTCGGCCGATCTCGACCTGGCGGTCCGGGCGATCGTGTTCTCCGCCGCCGGGACCGCGGGCCAGCGGTGCACGACGCTGCGCCGGTTGATCGTGCACTCGTCGGTCGCCGACGAGGTGGTGGACCGGGTCGTGTCGGCGTACCGGACGTTGCCGATCGGCGATCCGGCCGTCGAGGGCACCCTGGTCGGTCCGTTGATCCACGAGCGCGCGTACCGCGACATGGTCGGCGCGCTGGAACAGGCCCGCGCCGACGGCGGTGAGGTGTTCGGCGGTGAGCGCCACGACATGGGTGGCGAAGAAGGCGCGTTCTACGTGGCGCCCGCCGTGGTGCGGATGCCGGCCCAGACCGCGGTGGTGCACGACGAGACCTTCGCACCGATCCTCTACGTCCTCACCTACGATTCCCTTGACCAGGCGGTCGCCCTGAACAATGCGGTGCCGCAGGGGCTTTCATCGGCGATCTTTACCACCGACGTACGTGAGGCCGAGCGGTTCATGGCCGCCGACGGCTCGGACTGCGGCATCGCCAACGTCAAC
>NZ_JBSFPX010000095.1:0-26305 GCF_053588415.1 Mycobacterium sp. NPDC003449 | reverse complement strand
GTCCGAGTTCGACGCGCGCGTCAACGGCTTGTCCCTCAATGGGCTGTCGCTGTTCTACATGAACTACCGGGCGGCGTTGGCGGTCGTCGCGCCGCCGATGGACGAGGCCATCGGCGTCTGTTTCCCACTTGAGGGAAAGTTCGAAATGATTCAGGGGCGGCACCGTTTCGAAGCGCACGCTGGTCGCAGTGCTGCGGTCATCTCGTCCACGGAGCCATTCATGATGGAGTGGTCGCCGAACATGTCGATGTTTTGTCTGAAGGTCGAGCGGTCCGCGCTCGACGACTTTGCCGGATCGTTGCTCGGCGAAATCGAGCGTCTCGACTTCAAACGCGAAGTCGACTCACCGCATGTGCTGGAGAGTCTTCTGGGATGCTTCCGGCTCGCCGAGTTGGCGGTTTCCCGGATTCCACCCGGGCAGCACCTGTCAGCACCGCTGGCCGCGCGGATACGCGACCAACTCCTGCTCACACTGTTGGTCTCCCAGCCCAATACCGGCAGCGCTGCGCTGGGCAACGAAGATTCGTCGAATCGACGGTCGGCCGTTCGCCGAGCGGTCGAGTTCATCGAAGCCCGCCCGGCCGCGGTCACGCCGAGCGAGGTCGCCAAAGCCCTGGGAATCAGTCTGCGTGCATTGGAGCAGAATTTCCGGGACACCCTCGGAACGACGCCCCTTGGGTACATCCTCAAGTGCCGCCTGCAGCGCGCCCACGCCGAGTTGTCGGCCGGTGACGTTCGCGCCGGAATTACGGTGGGCGCCATCGCACGGCGCTGGGGCTTCACCAATCTCGGACGGTTCGCCGAGCAGTACCGAAAGGCTTATGGCGTAACGCCATCCGAGACGCTGCGGCATGCTCTGCCTTGACCGGTAGAGGTCTGCGCCCGTAATCGGATCGTCCGAGCTCCAGCCCTGGCCTGAGCGGACGTTGCGTGCCGAAACAGGCACAGGCCAACCGCTGTCCTGAAATCGCGGCGGCCTTGGCCGATACCCGCAACTACATTGTGTGTCGCCTGCGGCCGGGGAATGGTTGCATCCACCGGCGACCGTGATCGTTGAAGGCGCCGGTTTCGCTGACAGGTCACGGCTCTGACGACACGCCTTGATCAGGGCCGACAAAGGAGGATTTCGCGAGATGACGGCATCAGACCTGGAGTACTCGGCACTCCCCGACAGGGCAGCTGAAGTACTCACAGACTTCATGCCCGACGAAGCGCGCGTGGCGGCCCGGGTGGCCGAATTTCGCGACGTGCAGCCTCGGGCGGTCGATGAAGAAGGCGATGTCGAGGTGCTCGACGGTGTCACCTTCACGCACCACTTCGTCGACGCGCCCGGCGATCAGGAGGCCGTGCGCTTCCACTACGTCGAAGCCGGTGAGGGCGAACCGATCGTCTTTCTGCACGGCATACCGGAGTCCTGGTATGAGTGGCATCACGAGATGGCAGCACTGGCCGGTGAATACCGTTGCATTGCTTTCGATCTGAAGGGCTACGGCCAGTCGGAGAAGTCCCCGGGGGACTATCGTCACGAGGCCGCAGGCGAGCAGCTGCTCGCCGCACTGGACGTCATCGGGATCGATCGCTTCAACGTCGTGACCCACGACCGCGGAACCTGCCAGGCGGATTTCATCGCTGCCAACCATCCCGACCGCGTACTGCGCTACGGCCGCGGGGAGCAGCATCTCTACCACTTCCACCCGAGCCTCGCGCCACAAGGCCAATTGTTCGCCGACTCACCGTTTTCGGGGATGATGCTCGACAAGACGCACTTCGTGGTCTGGGCGTACACCTGGCTGACCATGCGCCCGGTGTCTGACGCGGACATGCGTCGCATCATCCAGGAATACTCATTCGAGGATATCGAGAAGGCTGTTCCGCGATACTTCAATTCATCGACGTTCCGTCAGGAATGGATCGAGCGGCGGAACCGTCTGCTCGACAGCTGGAAGTGCCCCGTCATGGTCATGCAGGGCTATGACAGCAAGACCCAGCCACGCGAATTCTACGAACAGGCACGCGATTACATCCCGAATGCACCCGAGGTGCTGGTGCGCTACATCGATGCGGGGCACTTTTGGCCTATCGAGGCGCCGGATCAGGTAACGGCACTCATCCGCGAGCTCTTGGCGATTGACGTCACGGGAGCGCACTGACATGCCGCCGAGCATCACCTCGAACGACGGGGCGCGGCCCTTGGCGGGAAGACTGAAGGCGCCCGCATCCGACGTCGACATCTACGCCGACGAACACATCATCGAGCCCTACGGGGCCTATCGGGAGCTCCGCGACGCGGGCCCGATCGTGTGGATGAGCCGTTACCAGGCGTGGGTGGTGGCCCGCTACGAGAACGTCCGCGAAGTGCTGAAGGATTTCGACACGTTCTCCTCGGGAGGAGGTGTAGCACTCAACGATCCGCTCAACGAGGTCGCCAAGGGCACAACCCTGGGTAGCGACCCGCCCGAGCACGACGAGTATCGCGACATCGTCGCGCATTCGCTGACGCCGCGCGCACTCGCCAAACGCAGGGAGGGGATCGAGGAGCAAGCCGATCAGCTCGTCGAGGGCCTGGTCGAGCGAGGCAACTTCGACGCCGTGACGGACTTGGCCCAGGTGCTACCGCTGTCCGTCGTACCGGACTTCATCGGACTTCCCCGGCAAGGGCGTGAACGCATGTTGGATTGGGCGTCGGCGACGTTCAACGCGCTCGGCCCGCTCAACGAGCGTGGTCAGCAATCGTTGCCTGCCGTTGCCGAAATGGCCCAGTACGCCGCTGAACGTGTCGGCGCCCGAGATCTGACTCCCGGCGGCCTTGGCGCCGGTGTCCTGGCGGCAGCCGATGCGGGCCGGATCACGCACGAACAATGTCCGGCACTGCTCATCGACTACCTCGCGCCCTCGCTCGACACCACCATCAGTGCTGTGGGAAGTGCAATCTGGCTCTTCGCCACGCACCCTGACCAGTGGGACGCGATACGGGCACATCCGGAACTGATCCCGAATGCCTTCAACGAGGTGCTGCGACTCGAAACACCCATTCGTGGATTCTGCCGCCACGTGTCGCGACCGACGGCATATCACGACGTCATGCTCGATGAAGGTGACCCGGTCCTGGTGTTGTACGCGTCCGCCAACCGCGATGAACGCAAATGGACCAATCCGGACGACTTCGACATCACCCGGCGGTGCGCCGACCACGCCGGGTTCGGGTACGGCATCCACAGCTGCGCCGGGCAAGGCCTGGCCCGCATCGAAGCGCACGCCGTGCTGGCAGCGCTGGCCAGGCGCGTCGAGCGGATCGAACTCGACACGAGCTCGCGGGGCGTCAACAACGTCATCCGCGCCTTCGCCTCCGTGCGGGTATCGGTGTCCTGATTTCCAACGAGGGATGGTAAGCGAACAATGAACTGTGCCAATAAATCTGACCGACTGACCGAATTCGACCACAACGACTCCTCGGTGTCTGCCGCTGACATGCGACAGGCGTACACCGATATGCGGGAGCAGTGCCCGATAGCCCACAGCGAGCGCTTCGGGGGCCTCGATTACGTCAGTCGCTACGCCGACGTACGCGAGATCCTGTCCAATGCAGACACGTTCACGTCGGGAGAGGGCGTATTCATCCCCGACACCGGAGTGCCCCGGGTTCCGCCGCTGGAGTTCGACCCGCCGGCACACACCACATTGCGCAAGATGATGGACGGCCCCATCAACCCGCGTGCGGTGCGTGGCTTCGAGCCGACGATTGTCGAGATCGCCAACGGACTGGTCGACGAGTTCGCGGCTCGCGGCACCGCGGACCTCGCCGATGAGCTGGCAGAACCATTGCCGGCCATCGTCATCGGGCGCATGGTGGGGCTCGACAAGGACGAGTCCGTCGAGGTGCGCCGAATCGCCATCAAGCTGTTCGAAAGTATCGGCACCCCGGAGTTCGAGGCGAACATGCAGGAGTTCGCGGCGTTCAACGAGGCACAGCTGGAGCTTCGGCGCAGACAACCCCGTAACGACTACCTGACCGACATCGCGACGGGGGAACTCAACGGTGTACCGGTGGATGCGGAACGGGTCACCGGCATCATGACCGCATACCTGTTGGGCGGACACCATTCGACCGCAACCGGAATCGGCGGGCTGCTGCGATACGTATTGACCGTACCCGGATTGCGCGACCGACTCGTCAACAACGACGACAAAGCTCTGCTGCATCGTGTCATCGAGGAGAGTCTCAGACTGACCACACCGCTGCAGTTCTTCGCGCGAACTGTCCACGGTGATAGTTCTGTTGGCGGAGTGCAGTTCTCGGAGAACCAACGAGTCGTGATGAACCTGGCGGCGGCGAACAGGGACCCGCGCCAGTTCGACGATCCCGAGTGCTTCAACGCCGACCGGTCCCGCAACGCCCATGTCGCGTTCGGGGGAGGGCTGCACTCTTGCCAGGGGCAACATATTGCGCGCGCCGAGATGCGCGCGGTGCTCCAGGTACTTCTGACCAGGATTCCGGACGTCCACCTCGTCGGCGACGTCGACGAGACAGGTGTCATCGCAGGTCTGATGGCGGTGACCTCGCTTCCGGTCGCATTCACCCCCGAGCAGTCACGGACGTGAGCATGTTCCTGGAGGTGTCGAGTCGGCGTGACATCGCCGACGACGTCATCGAGCTGAGCTTCCGCGATCCCGACGGGCGCCCACTCATCGGCTGGGAGCCCGGCGCTCACATCGATCTCACCGTCTCACCGGGCGTGGTTCGCCAGTATTCGCTCTGTGGCCAACCTTCCGATCGACAGCACTATCGAATCGCTGTGCTGCGAGAGGCCGCCGGCCGCGGCGGATCTCAGGCTGTTCACGACCACGTTCAGGTCGGCTCGGTGCTCGAGGTGGCCGGTCCGCGGAACAACTTCGAGCTCGAGTCCGCTGCCGGCTATCTGTTCATTGCCGGCGGTATTGGAATCACTCCCATCATCCCGATGATCTCCACGACGATCTCATCGGGTGCAGATTGGCAGCTGCTCTACGGCGGTCGTCATCGTACGTCGATGGCGTACGCAGACGAGCTCGAACAACGTGGTCCCAAGGTATCGATCCGCCCGCAGGACGTCGACGGGCTGCTCGACATCGAAGGGGCACTGAGCCGATGCGCGCCCGACACCCTGATCTACTGCTGCGGGCCCGAACCACTGTTGCGCGCTGTTGAAGATCACTGTGAGCGGCTGCAGCTGCTGAGCTCGTTGCGGTTGGAACGCTTTCAGGCACGTCAGGCGGCCGACGATGTGGTCGATGCCGAGTTCGAGATCGAGTTGGGCTGCAGCGGCCAGGTGCTGTCCGTCCCCGCTGACCGAAGTGTCTTGGATATCCTGCGCGACTGCGGTATCGATGTCATCTCCTCATGTGAGGAGGGCGTATGCGGTAGCTGTGAGACCCCGGTGCGGTCCGGAACTCCCGACCATCGGGATTCCATCCTCACCGACGAGGAACGCGCAGCCGGCGACCGCATGATGGTGTGTGTATCCCGAAGTCGTTCAACGCGGCTGTGCCTGGACGTTAAGCCTCCGGATCAGCCGTGAGCTTCGAAGTGCTGGGTCAGATCATCGAAGTCGATCGCAATCGCTGTGAAGGGCACGCACAGTGCGTGGCGACCGCGCCGAACACCTTCCAGCTCGATGCGGACGGCGAAGTACAGATTACCGGCCGCCGAACCGCGTTTTCCGCCACTGAAAGCGACGACGTGGCCCTGGCCGTGTCCGCGTGTCCGATGAACGCGCTTCGGCTGCTCGACGCGCGCCCCATCGATCCGGGAGCCACTCGGTAGCCACCCCGTTGCCGGCGAGCTGACGTTCCATCTTTCCCACATCGTGTCAGGAGCCCGATGCCAGAAACCGTGCGCGGAGTCATCGCTTCGCGAAAGTCCGCCCAAACCGAGGTCACCGCGATAGTAGTTCCCGATCCCGGACCGTACGACGTCGTGGTGCAAGTCCAGGCCTGCGGGGTGTGTCACACCGATGTCGTGTATCGGAACGGCGGCATCAGCGATGCTTTCCCGTTCCTGTTAGGTCACGAAGCTGCCGGGATCGTCGATGCTGTCGGATCCGATGTGGCGCGCGTACAGCCAGGGGATTTCGTGGTGCTCAACTGGCGTGCCGTCTGCGGCGAATGCAGGGCTTGCCGTCGTGGTCGACCACAATTCTGCTTCAACACACACAACGCGTCTCGTCCGATGACCTTGGAGGACGGTACGGAGTTGACGCCGGCTTTAGGCATCGGTGCGTTCGCCGAGAAGACCTTGGTGCACGAGGGGCAATGCACCAAGGTAGATCCGCTGGCCGACTCGGCGGCGGTGAGCCTGCTCGGGTGCGGTGTCATGGCCGGGATCGGCGCCTGCATCAACACCGGCGGTGTAAGCAGGGGCGATTCCGTCGCCGTCATCGGATGCGGGGGAGTGGGAAACGCCGCGATCGCCGCAGCGGCTTTGGTGGGCGCCACCACCATCGTCGCGGTTGACCGCGACCAGCGAAAGCTGAACTGGGCGAGACAATTCGGCGCGACAGATGCGCTTCTCGCCATAGAATGCGACATCGTCGAATCAATTCGCGCGCTCACCGGCGGTGCGGGTGCTGACGTGGTGATCGACGCCGTCGGTAGACCAGAAACTTGGACACAGGGGTTCGCCGCCAGGGCCCTCGCCGGAACTCTGGTCCTCGTGGGGGTGCCTACACCGGACCTGAAACTCGAAATTCCTATGATCGACATCTTTTCGCACGGCGGAGCACTCAAATCGTCATGGTACGGAGATTGCCTTCCTGAGCGGGATTTCCCCACCATGGTGGAACTGTTCCGCCAAGGGCGGCTTCCGCTCGATCGTTTCGTCACCGAACGAATCACTCTGCAGGACATCGAGCAGGCATTCGCAGCCATGCACGCAGGTACTGTGCTCCGCTCGGTCGTGATGCTGTGAGTGAGGTGAAGGTGGTAGCTCGTTCAGCCGATCTACGTATCGAAAGGGTTGTTACCAGAGGTTATTTCAGCCTCGATGGTGGAAGTTGGGAGGTGGAGAACAACGTGTGGATGGTCGGCACCGACGATGAGGTCCTCATCGTGGATGCGGCCCATGATGCCGGCCGGATCTGCGATGCCGTCGGTGACTGTGACGTCACGGCGATCATCTGCACCCACGGGCACAACGATCACATCAATGCAGCAGACCAGTTGGGTCGTGAACTCTGCGCGCCGGTGCTACTGCACCCCGCAGATGACATGCTGTGGCGCAGCGAATACGGTGACGCACGCTACATGCCGATCGTCGACGGCCAGCGTGTTGGCTTCGGCGGAACTGAGCTTCGTGTGGTGCATACTCCGGGTCACTCGCCTGGCTCCGTGTGCCTGTACCTGCCAGAGAGCAATACGCTCTTCAGCGGAGACACGTTGTTTGCGGGAGGGCCCGGTGCCACGGGACGTTCTTATTCGGACTTTCCCACCATCATCGACTCCATTCGTGACCGAATTTTGGGCTTGCCGGCGCATACCCAGATTCACCCCGGCCATGGGGCATCCACCACGGTCTCCGAAGAAGTAGTGTGCGTTGGTGAGTGGATTGCGCGTGGCCACTGACTATAAGCCTGGTGGGCCGTCACACCGTCGAGGTGTCCACTTGTTTGATCGGGCCGGTGAACCAGTGCTTCACCGATACATGCCAGTAGATGAACAGCAGCAACAGCACGCCGCCGACCAGCAGCGGGGTGTAGTTGACGAACTTCCATTCGAAACTCGGGTCCCACGGCATGCCGCCCAGCGAGGTCGGGAACATCGCGATGATCGCGGTGACGATGATCTCGATGATCGCCACCGGCGCCATCCACTTGTATTTGTTGCCGAGGTTCCAGTGGCCCTGCTCGAACGAGTCACCGGCCTTCCAGCGGTAGTAGATCGGCACCGCGAAGCACAGGTACAGCCCGACCACGCCGATGGAGACCACCGCGAAGAACGCGACCGGCACCGGGGCGCCGTTGATCTCGACCGGAACCAGCGCGGGCAGCGTGATCAGCGCGGCGATCGCGGCGGTGATGATCACGCCGTTGGCGGGTACCCGGCTGGCGTTGATCTTCGACCACAGCTGATGGCCGGGGACCGCGCGGTCGCGGCTGAACGCGAACAGCATGCGCGATGCGCTGGTCTGGCACGCCGTGGTGCAGAAGAACTGTCCTGCGGTGGAGATCAGCAGCACGATGGCCACCCACTTGGAGCTCATGGCCTGAGCGAAGATCACCGCCACGGCGCCGCCGCCCTTGGACACCCCGTCGGCGTCCTGCACCGCGAATAGGAACGACAGCAACAGGATCCAGCCGCCGATAGCCGAGTAGAAGATGGACTGCCAGATGCCCTTTGCGGCCGCGTCGGCGGCACTCTTGGTCTCCTCGGACAGGTGCGCCGACGCGTCGTAGCCGGTGATCGTGTACTGGGTCAGGATCGCCGAGATCGGCAGCACGAACAGTAGCCAGCCCCAACCTTTCTCACCGCCGAAGATGCCACTGTTGTTGATGGTCTGGGCGAACACGTCAGAGAAGCTGGCGTGCTGCTCGGGCACGAAGATCAGGATCAGGATCACCGCGGCCGCGCCGGCCACATGCCACCACACCGACACGTTGTTGATCACCGCGAGCAGGTGGCTGGAGAAGATGTTGATCACCGCCGAGACGGCCAGGATCACCACGAACAGTCCGAAGGTGCGGGTCAGGCTGTATCCGGCCAGCCAGCTCTCGCTGAAGGTGCCGAGGGTGAGGTCCAGGAAGGTCGCGCAGCCGTAGGACACCGACGCCAGGATGGCGACGAGGCCGATCAGGTTGAGCCAGCCGGTGTAGAAGCCGGCCTTCGGGCCGCCGAGTTTGGAAGCCCACCAATAGATTCCGCCGGAGGTGGGATACGCCGAGACCAGCTCGGACAGGCACAGCCCGATGATCAGGATGAATACCGAGACGATCGGCCAGCCCCAGGCGATGGCGGCCGGGCCGCCGTTGTTCCAGCCCAGCCCGAATGAGGTGAAGCAGCCGGCCAGGATCGAGATGATCGAGAATGAGATGGCGAAGTTGGAGAATCCGGACCAGGAGCGCTGCAATTCCTGGGTGTAGCCGAGCTTGGCGAGATGCTTCTCGTCGTCGCTGAGTTGCTCATGACCTTCTGGCATGGCGGTCTCCTCGGGGAGCGGACGGGGCGGAGGTTCCAGTGCATAGGCAGAATATGCGGTTATTGGTTGATTGTCCTACCTTTGAGCGTGATAATCGTGGAGATCTGTGGCGTCATCGCCGCATCGTGACAATGCAATGGTCGGCTACCAGCCACGGCCGGTGGGCGGGTCCCATCCGACAGAGAGGCGCGCAATGAGCCCTAACCCCGGCATGCTGGCGCTGGAGGAGCTGCGGCGAATGGTTGCCGACGGTGACATCGACACCGTGATCGTCGGGTTCTGCGATATGCAGGGCAGGCTCACCGGCAAGCGGGTGTCCGCCCGGTTGTTCGTCGAGGAGGTCGCCGCGCACGGCGCGGAGTGCTGCAACTATCTCCTCGCCGTCGACGTCGATATGAACACCGTGAGCGGCTACGCCATGTCGAGTTGGGAGACCGGCTACGGCGATATGGTGATGACGCCGGACTTCGACACGCTGCGGCTGATTCCCTGGCTGCCGGGCTCGGCGCTAGTGATGGCCGACCTGTCCTGGGTCGGCGGCGGTCCCGTCGAACAGGCGCCGCGCAGCATCCTCAACCGGCAGATCGCCCGGCTGGCCGATCGCGGCCTGGTGCCCTATATCGGCACCGAGCTCGAATTCATGGTCTTCGACGATACCTACCGCGACGCATGGGCGGCCGGGTACAAGAACCTCACCCCTGCCACCGACTACAACGTCGACTACGCGATGCACGCCTCCACCCGGATGGAACCGCTGCTGCGCGATATCCGGCTCGGGATGGACGGCGCGGGGATGTACTGCGAGGGGGTCAAGGGCGAATGCAACCTGGGCCAGCAGGAGATCGCCTTCCGCTACGACCATGCGCGGGTCACCTGCGACAACCACACCATCTACCGCAACGGTGCCAAGGAGATCGCCGAACAGCACGGTAAGAGCCTGACGTTCATGGCGAAATTCGATGAGCGCGAAGGTAACAGCTGTCATATCCACATCTCGCTGCGTGGTGCGGACGGCAGCGCGGTATTCGCCGACGACGGTGATCCACTCGGGATGTCGCCGATGTTCCGCAGCTTCATCGCCGGGCAGCTGGCCACCCTGCGTGAACTGTCACTGTGCTACGCGCCCAACATCAACTCCTACAAGCGTTTCGCCGACGGCAGCTTCGCGCCCACCGCCGTCGCGTGGGGCCTGGACAACCGCACCTGCGCGCTGCGGGTGGTCGGGCATGGCCACGGGATGCGGATGGAGAACCGGGCCCCCGGCGGTGACGTCAACCAGTACCTGGCGGTGGCGGCGCTGATCGCCGGCGGCCTGTACGGTATCGACCGGGAACTCGAACTTCCGGAAGCCTTGGCGGGCAACGCTTATACCAGCGGTGCCGAGCGGTTGCCGACCACACTGTCCGAGGCGGCGGGACTGTTCGAGAAGTCGGAGGTGGCTCGAGAGGCCTTCGGGGACGAGGTCGTCGAGCATTACCTGAACTATGCGCGGGTGGAATTGGCGGCCTACAACGCCGCCGTCACGGATTGGGAAAGGATTCGCGGTTTTGAACGGCTCTAGTCCTTCCGCGAGCAGACACTTGGGTACCCCAAATGGCGGTTTTCCGGGTACCGGCGTGTCTGCTCGCGGGGAATCCGGCAGGGAAAACGTGCGGCCCGTCATCGGCATGACGACCTACCTGCAGCAGGCGCAGACCGGGGTGTGGGATGTCAACGCCAGCTTTCTGCCCGCCATCTACCTCGACGGGGTGAACCTGGCCGGCGGCACCGTGGTGCTGTTGCCGCCCCAACCGGCCGACGAGCGGGCCGCCGAACGAGTGCTCGACGGTGTCGACGGCCTGGTGATCACCGGCGGGCGCGACGTCGACCCGGCCGCCTACGGGCAGCGGCGCCACCCGTCCACCGACGAGCCGGCCGGGCACCGCGACGCATGGGAGTTCGCCCTGGTGCGCGCCGCATTGCGGCGCGGGATACCCCTGCTGGGCATCTGCCGGGGCGCGCAGGTGCTCAACGTGGCGCTGGGCGGCACGCTGCACCAGCACCTGCCCGACGTCCTCGGCCATACCCGCCACCAGCAGGGCAACGCGGTGTTCAGCACCTCGTCGGTGCACACCGTGCAGGGCACCAGGCTCGCCGCGCTGATCGGGGCGACCTCGGACGCCCAGTGCTACCACCATCAGGCCATCGACCGGCTCGCCGACGGCTTGGTGGCCAGCGCGCGCGATTCGGCGGACGGTGTGATCGAGGCGATCGAACCCGCGGACGGCGACCGGTTCGTGCTCGCCGTGCAGTGGCATCCCGAGGAACGGCTCGACGATATCCGGCTATTCACCGGTTTGGTGGACGCAGCCAGAACCTATGCGACAGAAAGGGTCTCATGACAGCCAGCCAGGTGGTCAACCCGGCGACCGAGAAGGTGCTCACCACCGTCGAGCAGCTCGACGAGGCCGCCGTCGACGATGCGGTGGCCCGGGCGCGGGTCGCGCAACGGGCCTGGGCCCGGCGCGCCCCGGCGGAGCGCGCCGCCGCGCTCCGGGCCTTCGCCGCCGCCGTCGACGCACGCGTCGGTGAACTGGCCGCACTGGAGATGGCCAACTCCGGGCATCCGATCGGCCAGGCCGAATGGGAGGCCGGACACGTCCGCGACGTGCTGACCTTCTACTCGGCCAGCCCGGAACGCCTGTCCGGTCAGCAGATCCCGGTGTCGGGCGGGCTGGACATCACCTTCCATGAGCCGCTCGGCGTGGTCGGGGTCATCACGCCGTGGAACTTCCCGATGACCATCGCGGCGTGGGGATTCGCCCCGGCGTTGGCGGCGGGCAACGCGGTGGTGCTCAAACCGGCCGAGTGGACCCCGTTGACGTCGATCCGGCTCGGTGAGATCGCCGTCGAGGCGGGCCTGGATCCGGATCTTTTCCAGGTGCTGCCGGGTAAGGGTTCGGTGGTGGGGGAGCGGTTCGTCAGCCATCCCGATGTCCGCAAGGTGGTGTTCACCGGGTCCACCGAGGTGGGCACCCGGGTGATGGCCGGAGCGGCCGCTCAGGTCAAACGGGTGACGCTGGAGTTGGGCGGAAAGAGCGCCAACATCGTCTTCGACGACTGTGATATCGAGCGTGCCGCGGCAACCGCACCCTACGGGGTGTTCGACAATGCCGGTCAGGACTGCTGCGCCCGCAGCCGGATCCTGGTGCAGCGCAGTGTCTACGACCGCTTCATGGAACTTTTGGAGCCCGCCGTGCGCGGCGTTGCAGTGGGGGATCCGACGGCCAGGGACACCGAGATGGGCCCATTGGTGTCGCGGTCGCACTGGGAGGCGGTGTCGGATTATGTGCCTGACGACGCACCGGTGGCATTCCGTGGTTCGGCCCCCGAGGGGGCCGGATTCTGGTTCCCGCCAACGGTGCTCACACCGCAGCGGACCGACCGGACGGTCACCGAGGAGATCTTCGGACCGGTGGTGACCGTGCAGGCGTTCGAGGATGAGGCCGATGCGATCGCCATGGCCAACGACACCGCCTACGGGCTGTCGGGCTCGATCTGGACCGACGACCTGTCCCGCGCGGTACGGGTGTCGCGCGCGGTGGAGGCGGGCAATCTCAGTGTCAACTCGCATTCGTCGGTGCGCTACAACACCCCGTTCGGCGGCTTCAAACAGTCCGGGCTCGGCCGTGAACTGGGGCCCGACGCGCCGCTGTCTTTCACCGAGACCAAGAACGTCTTCTTCGCCGTAGAGGAGCTGTAGATGGACCTGAACCAGAGACTGAAGGACAAGGTCGCCGTCATCACCGGTGGTGCGAGCGGCATCGGACTGGCGACGGCCAGGCGCATGCAGGCCGAAGGCGCGATCGTCGTCATCGGCGATATCGACCCGGTCACCGGAAAGGCCGTCGCGGACGAGCTGAACGCCACCTTCGTGCAGGTCGACGTCTCGGATCAGGACGCGGTTGATCGCTTGTTCGACACCGCCTTCGACGTGCACGGCGGCGTCGACATCGCGTTCAACAACGCCGGGATCTCCCCACCCGAGGATGATCTGATCGAGAACACCGAGCTGCCGGCCTGGCAGAAGGTGCAGGACATCAATCTCAAGAGCGTGTATTTGTCGTGCCGGGCGGCGCTGCGGCACATGGTGCCCGCGGGCAAGGGGTCGATCATCAACACCGCGTCGTTCGTGGCGGTGATGGGTTCTGCGACCTCGCAGATCTCCTACACCGCGTCCAAGGGCGGCGTTCTGGCGATGTCGCGTGAACTCGGTGTGCAGTACGCGCGGCAGGGGATCCGGGTCAACGCACTGTGTCCTGGCCCGGTGAACACACCGCTGCTACAGGAACTGTTCGCCAAGGACCCCGAGCGGGCCGCGCGGCGGCTCGTGCACATTCCGCTCGGCCGGTTCGCCGAACCGGAGGAACTCGCCGCCGCGGTCGCCTTTCTGGCCAGTGACGACGCATCGTTCATCACCGGTTCGACATTCCTGGTCGACGGCGGTATCAGCTCGGCCTACGTGACGCCGCTGTGACAGGGTGATCCGATGAGTGCGGACCCACAGCCGACCAGTGACGCACTGCTGCGTCCGGTCCGGCTGGGCAATGCGTTCGAGGACACCGTCGGCCGGTTACTGGAGACCATCCGCCTCGGGGTGCTGGCACCCGGTGAATCCCTGCCGCCCGAGCGCGAATTGGCGTCGCGGCTCGGGGTGAGCCGCGATACCGTGCGCGACGCCATCAAATCCCTG
The DNA here is from genome assembly GCF_053588415.1 of Mycobacterium sp. NPDC003449. Taxonomy (NCBI): domain Bacteria; kingdom Bacillati; phylum Actinomycetota; class Actinomycetes; order Mycobacteriales; family Mycobacteriaceae; genus Mycobacterium; species Mycobacterium sp. NPDC003449. Next base: position 12,407 of record NZ_JBSFPX010000095.1, on the reverse strand, counting down.
GCCGATGCCGGCTATCTGGTGTCCAGGCGCGGCCGCTACGGCGGGACCTTCCTGGCCGACGAGTTGCCGCGGCCGGTGGCCGACCCCCCACGGGCCACCCGCGAGGAGATCGAGGACGCGATGCGGCTGCGCGAGATCCTCGAGGTCGGCGCGGCCCGGATGGCGGCCGGCCGGACGCTGAGCGCCGCCGAGCGCGACGGCCTGTTCTCCCGGCTGGCCGACGTCCGCGGCGCCGACCCGGCCGACTACCGGCGGCTGGATTCGCGCCTGCACCTGGCGATCGCCGAGGCCGCCGGATCCCCGTCGCTGGTGCCGCTGGTCGCCGAGAACCGGATGCGACTCAACGCGCTGCTCGACCAGATTCCGTTGCTGGCACGCAACATCGCCCATTCCGATGAACAGCACGAGATCATCGTCATCGCCATCCTGGCCGGTGACGGCGATGGAGCGGCCGCGGCGATGCTGGCCCACATCGGGGGATCGGCGGCCCTGCTGCACGGCTTCCTGGACTGACCGCCATGCCCCGCGACCGTGCGGGTCTGTCGCTCGACACGCCGGGAAACCGCAGCAGTCTGCGCACGCTCGTGGGTGGGCTCAATCGCGATTGGCCATCCAACTGCGATGGCGCATCGCCGCTTTGCGGGCCGCCTTGGCTACCTTGCGATCCGGATGATGCCGGCCGAGGGCATCGAGAACAGCCGCAGTGCGCGCGGACGGATGCCGCCACATCCGCTCCAGTCGTAGACGAAGTCGACGATGTCGTCCTCGCCGACCGCATCGAGGCCTCGGGCGGTGTTCGCCCGGTACCACGCCACGAACGTCGCGGCGTTGGCCGCGGTGTCCGACGCGTGCCGGTCGCCCGCGGTGGCCATGAACGAGGTGAACTCTCCGAGCAGCACGTCATCGGTCACGTCGTCTGGGGTCCTCTCTTCTCGGCGGCGGGTCGGGTCAGCAATCAACGTACGCTCTGCATCGTCGTGGTCCTGGACTAGATTCGAAGGGTGTCGCAGCCCGGTAACCAGGCCCAGGTGGAACGCGCCTCGTCGGCGCTGGCCGATGTGGACGCGGCCGGTTGGGCACGGCGGTTCGATCTGCTCTCCGATCCGCACCGGCTGCAGATCCTGCTCGGCCTGCACCGGGCCCCCGACATCTGTGTCAGTGATCTGGCCGCCGCCTTGGGAAGGTCGGAAAATGCTGTCTCCCAAGCGCTTCGAGTGCTCCGCGACCAGGGCTGGGTGAGTTCGGACCGGGTCGGGCGGATGGTGGCCTACCGGCTGGCCGATGAGGTTGTGCACGATCTGCTGCACTGGATCGGCGCCAGACACGGCTGACCGGACCGCTCATCTGTTCACCTGGACAGATGAACAGGTGAGTTCTACGCTCGGCCGATGACCATCGGCGCGCCGACCGAGAGCACCGCGGCCACCCGCTTCGATCGCGCCGACTGGATGTCGATCGCCACCATCGGCGGTGTCGTGGCGTTGCTGCACGTGCTGGGCTGGGGTGTGCTCGTGCTCGGTGTCGCGCCGCAGCACATCACCCTCGGCTCGGCCGGGGTGTTCGGCGTCGGGCTCGGCGTCACCGCCTATCTGCTCGGGGTCCGGCACGCCTTCGACGCCGATCACATCGCCGTCATCGACAACACCACGCGCAAGATGGTCGGCGAAGGCACCCGATCGCTGTCGGCGGGATTCTGGTTCTCGCTCGGGCATTCCAGCGTGGTTTTCGGGCTGGCGCTGCTGCTGGCCCTCGGGGTCCGGGCGCTGGTCGGCCCGGTGCAGGACGAGGGTTCGGCCATGCTGCAGACCCTGGGCCTGATCGGCTCGCTGGTGGCCGGGACGTTTCTGATCCTGATCGGTCTGACCAACCTCGTCGCCGCCGTCGGGATCGCCAAGGTGTTCCGGGCGATGCGGACAGGCGAACTCGACGAGGCCGAGCTGGAACGACAACTCGACAACCGGGGTTTCCTGGCCCGCCTGCTGGGCCGGGTGATGCGGCGAGTCAGCAAGCCGTGGCACCTGTACCCGGTCGGTTTCCTGATGGGGCTCGGTTTCGACACCGCAACCCAGGTGGCGCTGCTGGTGCTGGCCGCGGGCACCGCGGCCTTCACCCTGCCGTGGTACGCCGTGCTGGTGTTACCGGTGCTGTTCGCCGCGGGCATGAGCCTGTTCGACAGCCTCGACGGAATCTTCATGTCACGGGCCTACGGGTGGGCGTTTCTGCAGCCGGTTCGCAAGGTCTACTACAACCTCACCGTCACGATGCTCTCGGTCATCGTCGCCTTGGTGGTCGGCGGCATCGTGCTGACCGGCCTGCTGGTCGACCGGCTCGGCATCACCTCGGGTCCGCTCGCGGTGATCGGTTCTGCCGACCTGGAATTCGCCGGGTTCGCCATCGTCGGCCTGTTCGTGGTGGGCTGGCTGGTCGCCCTCGGCATCTGGCGGTTCGGCCGGATCGAGGAACGCTGGGGCGCCCGGCCCTAGTCGAGCAGCCCGAGCAGCGCGTTCTCGATCACCTCGGGCAGGGCCGGATGGATCCAGTACTGGCCGCGGGCGATCTCCTCGGCGGTCTGCCCGAAGCTCATCGCCTGGATCAGCGGCTGGATGATCGACGAGGCCTGATAGCCCATGATGTGGGCGCCCAGGATCTTGCCGGTGGCGCGGTCGCCGATGAGTTTGGCGATGCCGGTGGTGTCCTCCATGGCCCAGCCGTAGGCGGTGTCGCCGTAGTCCTGCACCTTGGTCACGATGTCGTAGCCGGCCTCGCGGGCCTGCTCCTCGGTCAACCCGACCGTCGCGATCTGCGGTTCGGTGAACACCGCCGACGGCACGAACCGGTGATCGCTGGCGACCAGATTGGCGGTGTCGTCCCAATCGCGGAGCAGATTCTCCTTGACCACCCTGGCCTCGTGGTTGGCCACATGCTTGAGCTGATAGTCCGACGAAATGTCGCCGAGCGCGAAAATGCCACGCGCCGTGGTCCGTTGGTACTCGTCGACGATCACCCGACCGTCGTCGTCGACCTCGACGCCGGCCAGTTCGGCGTCCAGCAGATCGCCGTTGGGGACCCGCCCGGTCGCCACCAGCAGCATGTCGGCGGCCAGGGTCTCACCGTCGTCGAGTTCCAGGATGATCCGGTCGCCGTCCTGACGTGATCCCACCACGTTCTCGTGGGTGCGCAGATCCCACTTCTCGGCGGCCAGGTCGCTGAACCGGTGGCACATCGTCTCGTCGCAGTGGGTGAGCAGGCCCGGTCCGCGCACCACGATCGTGACGTGCACGCCCAGCGCCGAGAACACATGGGCGAATTCGGCCGATACGAACCCGCCGCCGACGATCACCAGATGCCCTGGCAGCTCGGGGATCCGCATGATGTTGTCGCTGGTGTAGTACTTCACCCCGCAGTCGACGATCGCGGGCGGGATGAAGCTGCGCGAACCCGCCGCGATCACCACCTGGTCGGAGCTGAACTCCTCGCCGTCCTCGGTGCGCAGGGTGTAGCGGCCGTCCTCGGTCGTCGGGCCGAACCGGGTGTGGCTGGAGTACACCGTCACGTCGGGGTTGGAGCGCCGGTAGTCCTCACCGCCCGCCGCGATCGGGTCGATGCGGCCGAACACCCGTGACACGATGTCGGGCCAGCGCACCTTGTCGATGTGGGCATCGACGCCGTAGCGGGCACTGTCGGCGACGGTGTGGGCGACCTCGGAGGCGTAGACGAACATCTTGGTGGGGATGCAACCCACGTTCAGGCAGGTGCCGCCGAATGTCCCCTGCTCGCAGATCGCCACCTTCTTGCCTGCGTACCGGTCGTCGAGGACGCTGTTGCCCGAACCGGTGCCGATGATGGTGAGATCGTAGTGCTCCACGTGCCGTCCTATCCGGAAAGTGTTGTGCTTGACGGGGATTGCAAACCCAGGTAGTAGTCCAGCCACCGGTCCAGTTCGCGGTAGGCCGCGGCTCGCGGCTCGGCCGTGGACAGGAAAACGTCGTGTTTGGCGTCGACGATCGGGGCCACCGTGCTGTGGTTGCCCACGCAGCCGGCCCAGCGGGCGATCTGGTGGACGTCGAGCACCGCATCGCCGCAGCGCATGGTCTGCGGGTCGGCCGATTCGTGGACGCTGTGATCGGACCGCAGGATCAGGTTGGGGATCCCGACGTCCAGACCGCGGTGCAGCCGAGCCTGGCCACGGCGGATGGCGTTGAGCCAGCCGAACGTGACCGGGAAACCGCCCAGCGGTTTCCAGTCCAGGTTGTAGTCGAACTCGCCGCCGTAGTCGCGGTGCAGGCTGGTGCCGTAGCCGCCCTCGGTGGGTTTGCGGACCACCTGCAGCTTGCGTAGCCGGGCCAGCGCGAGCAGCGCCGCCGAGGTGGGCGCGGCCCGCAGGATCGCGGGACCGTGCAGGTCGAAGAACGGGCTGTTGAGCACCAGCCCGCCGATGTTGTGGGTGGCCAGCGCGCCCCTGGCCCGCAACCGGTCGGCGAACAGGGTGATGATCAGCCCGCCCGCGGAGTGGCCGTACAGGCACAGCCGCGCGCCGCCGGTATCGGTCGCGATGACCGTGAGCGCCCGTTCGACCTCGGCGTCGTAGCGCGACAGTTCGGTGGTGAAGTGCGGGGTCTGGCCCTCGCGCCGCGACCGTCCGCATTTATGCAGGTCGAGCGCGTAGAAGGCGAATCCGCGGTCGGCGAACCGGTCGGCGAGTTCGGTGTGGAAGAAATAGTCGGTGTAACCGTGCAACGCCAGCACGGCGTGGCCGGGCCTGCCGGCCGCCTCGTGGCCGCCGCGGCGTACCAGGGTGGCGGCCAGATCGCCCTCACCGTCGGGATCCGGTCCGAGGTCGATGGTGTGCTGCCAGTAGCCGGGAAGTACATCCGGCTCCCAGACGGGCTCCCGTGACGTCACGGACCCCACCATAGCGGCGCGCCCGGTTGCTGCGCCCGTGCCTGGACCTGCCGGGGGTGACGGATCGCACTGGTATGCCCGGTCAACCGATAATCGCCGCGCGATAACCTGAGCGTACGAGTCAGCCGTCGATGTGGACGGGCCGTGCGATATGAAGGACGAGCGATCAGGGTGTCAGAGGCAAACGTGGGTAAGACCGCGAAGACCGACGTCGTGCTGGTGGGTGCCGGCATCATGAGCGCGACGCTGGGTGCGCTGCTCCGGCTGCTCGAGCCGACCTGGACCATCACCCTGATCGAACGGCTCGACGGGGCCGCCGCGGAGAGCAGCGACCCGTGGAACAACGCCGGCACCGGACACTCGGCGCTGTGTGAACTCAACTACACCCCTGAGAGCCACGACGGCACGATCGATATCGCCAAGGCCGTCAACATCAACGAGCAGTTCCAGGTGTCGCGGCAGTTCTGGGCCTATGCCGTGGAGAACGGGGTGTTGCCCGAGGTCCGCAGCTTCCTCAACCCGGTGCCGCACGTCAGCTTCGTGCACGGCACGGCCGGCGTGGACTACCTCAAACGTCGCCAGCAGGCGCTGGTCGCCAACCCGCTGTTCGCATCGATGGAGTTCATCGACGACCCCGCCGAATTCGCCAGCAGGCTGCCGCTGATGGCCGCCAAACGCGACTTCTCCGACCCGGTGGCCCTGAACTGGACCGAGGCAGGCACCGATGTCGACTTCGGTTCGCTGTCGCGTCAGCTGATCGGCTTTGCCGCACAGGGCGGGATGAACACGCTGTTCGGGCACGAGGTACGCAACCTGAGCAAGACCTCCGACGGTGGCTGGACGGTCAAGGTGGTCAACCGCCGCACCGGGAACAAGACCAAGATCGACGCCAGGTTCGTCTTCGTCGGCGCGGGCGGCGGGGCCCTGCCGCTGCTGCAGAAGGCCGGCATCCCCGAGGCCAAGGGCTTCGGCGGGTTCCCGGTCGGTGGCGCGTTCCTGCGGACCGACAATGCCGAGTTGACCGCCGCGCACCGGGCCAAGGTGTACGGGCTGCCGCCGCTGGGCGCGCCGCCGATGTCGGTGCCGCACCTGGACACCCGCATCATCAACGGCAAGCCCTGGCTGCTGTTCGGGCCGTTCGCGGGCTGGTCGCCGAAGTTCCTCAAACAGGGCAAGGTCACCGATCTTCCGTTGTCGGTCAAACCCAACAACCTGATGTCGATGATCGGTGTCGGGCTCACCGAGATGGGTCTGGTCAACTATCTGGTCGGCCAGTTGCTGCTCAGTGAGGCCGCCAGGGTCGATGCCTTGCGCGAATTCGCCCCCAGCGCAGTCGATTCCGACTGGGAGCTGGATATCGCCGGGCAGCGCGTGCAGGTGATCCGCCGCAAGGGCGCGGGCGGGGTGCTGGAGTTCGGCACCACCGTGCTTTCGGCGGCCGACGGCAGCATCGCCGGGTTGCTGGGCGCCTCGCCGGGCGCCTCGACCGCGGTGCCCGCGATGCTCGACGTGCTGGAGCGCTGCTTCGCCGACCGGTACCAGGGCTGGATGCCCAAACTCAAGGAGATGATCCCGTCGCTGGGCACCAAACTGTCCGATGAACCCGGCCTGTTCGCCGAGGTGTGGGATTGGGGCACCAAGGTGCTCAAGCTGGATGCCGCCGCCCCTTCGGACGTCTCGACGACCGTCTGACGGCGGGCGAACGGATGACGGTCGCCTTACGGCGCAGCTGGGCCAAAGACCTCGATGCGACAACCCTTTACGAGTTGCTCAAGCTCCGGATCGAGGTGTTCGTGGTCGAACAGGCAACGCCCTACCCGGAACTCGACGGCCGTGACCTGCTGTCCGAGACCCGGCATTTCTGGTTGGAGGCGCCCGACGGCGAGGTGGTGTCGACCCTGCGCTTGATGGAGGAGCACCCCGGCGGCGAGAAGGCGTTCCGGATCGGCCGGGTGTGCACCAAACGCAGCGCGCGCGGCCAGGGACACACCACCCGGCTGATGCAGGCCGCGCTGGCCGATGTGGGCGACGATCCGTGCCACATCAACGCCCAGACCTACCTGGAGGACATGTACGGCAGGCACGGGTTCGTCCGGGACGGCGAGGAGTTCCTCGACGACGGCATACCGCATGTGCCGATGGTGCGCCCCGGATCCCGCGCCGAGGCCGATCAGACGTGAGCGCGGAGAACGCCTACCTCGTCGGCCTGCGCCTGTCCGGCAAGAAGGTCGTCCTGGTCGGCGGCGGGACCGTCGCACAGCGGCGCCTTCCGCTCTTGATCGCCCACGGTGCCGACGTCCACGTCATCGCGCGGGCCGCCACCCCTGCGGTGGAGGCGCTCGGGAAGGACGACCCGGGAATCCGGCTGCACCTGCGCGAGTTCCGGGCCGGCGACCTCGACGGCGCCTGGTATGTCATCGCCGCCACCGACGACTCCCGGGTGAACGCCGAGATCGCGGCCGAGGCCGAGCTGCGCCGCATCTTCTGCGTCCGCGCCGATATCGCCAGGGACGGTTCCGCTGTGACCCCGGCGACGTTCGACTACGACGGACTGTCGGTGGGGGTGCTCGCGGGCGGCGAACACCGCCGCTCGGCGGCGATCCGGTCGGCCATCCACGAGGCGCTGCAGCAGGGTGTCATCACCGCCGACACGGGCCCCGAGGCGCCGAGCGGCGTCGCGCTGGTCGGTGGTGGCCCCGGCGATCCGGAGCTGATCACGGTGCGCGGGCGGCGTTTGCTGGCCCGGGCCGATGTGGTCGTCGCCGACCGGCTCGCACCCCAAGATCTGCTGGCCGAACTCGGCCCGCACGTCGAGGTCATCGACGCGGCCAAGATCCCCTACGGGCGGGCCATGGCCCAGGACGCGATCAACCAGGTGCTCGTCGACCGGGCCCGGCAGGGCAAGTTCGTGGTGCGCCTCAAGGGCGGCGACCCGTTCGTGTTCGCGCGCGGTTACGAAGAGGTCATCGCGTGTGCGGACGCCGGGATCCCGGTCACCGTCGTCCCCGGTGTGACAAGCGCCATAGCGGTGCCCGCCCTGGCCGGTGTTCCGGTCACCCACCGCGGGATGACGCATGAGTTCGTGGTGGTCAGCGGCCATGTCGCGCCCGGGCATCCGGAATCGTTAGTCAATTGGAATGCGCTGGCCGCGATGGGCGGCACCATCGTGTTGCTGATGGCCGTCGAACGCATCGAGTTGTTCGCCAAGGTTCTGCGCGACGGCGGCCGACCTGCGGATACCCCGGTGCTGGTGGTACAGCACGGGACCACCCTGGCGCAGCGCACGCTGCGGGCCACCCTCGCCGACGCGCCGGAGCGGATCCGCGAGGAGGGCATTCGACCTCCCGCGATCATCGTGATCGGCCCGGTGGCGGGCTTCGCCGGTTAAAGGATTATTAAGATTACGGTAAGGTAGCTCGTCATGACGGCTCTCAACAACGGCCGCCGCGAGGGGCTGGCCGCCCGGCTCCCGTCCTGGTTCCCATCGTGGGGCTTTCTTTCCGCGGTGATCGCCATCGGCGGTATGCAGCTGCTCGCCACCATGGACAGCACGGTCGCGATCGTGGCGCTGCCCAAGATCCAGGACGAGCTGAGCCTGTCCGACGCGGGCCGCAGCTGGGTCATCACCGCCTATGTGCTGACGTTCGGCGGCCTGATGCTGCTGGGCGGCCGGATGGGCGACACCATCGGCCGTAAGCGCACCTTCATCGTCGGCGTCACGCTGTTCACCATCGCCTCGGTGTTGTGCGGCATCGCCTGGAACGAGGCCACCCTGGTGATCGCGCGACTGCTGCAGGGGATCGGCGCCGCGATCGCCTCGCCGACCGGGCTCGCGCTGGTCGCCACCACCTTCCCCAAGGGCCCGGCCCGCAATGCCGCCACCGCGGTGTTCGGCGCGATGACCGCCATCGGCTCGGTGATGGGCCTGGTGGTCGGTGGCGCGCTCACCGAGGTGTCGTGGCGGTGGGCCTTCCTGGTCAACGTGCCGATCGGGCTGGCGATGCTCTACCTGGCCCGCACCGCGCTGCGCGAGACCGACCGGGAGCGGATGAAGCTGGACGCCGCGGGGGCCCTGCTGGCGACGCTGGGCTGTACGGCCGCGGTGTTCGCGTTCACGCAAGGACCCGAGAGCGGCTGGCTGGCACCGATCACCCTGGCGTCGGGCGCGGCCGCGGCGGTCTTCGGCATCGCCTTCCTGATCGCCGAGCGCACCGCCGAGAACCCGGTCGTGCCGTTCGAGCTGTTCCATGAGCGCAACCGGGTCGCCACCTTCGCGGCGATCTTCCTGGCCGGCGGGGTGCTGTTCACCCTCACGGTGCTGATCGGGCTCTACGTGCAGGACATCCTCGGCTACAGCGCGCTGCACGCCGGGGTGGGTTTCATCCCGTTCGTGATCGGGATGGGCATCGGCCTCGGCGCCTCCTCGCAGCTGGTGCGGGCGTTCCCGCCGCGGGTGCTGGTGATCGTGGGCGGCATCCTGGTGCTGGGCGCGATGATCTACGGTTCGACGCTGCACCGCGGCATCCCGTACTTCCCGAACCTGGTGTTGCCGATCACCGTCGGCGGGATCGGCATCGGCATGATCGTGGTGCCGCTGACCCTGTCCGCGATCGCCGGTGTCGACCTGGACCGGATCGGTCCGGCCTCGGCGATCGCGCTGATGCTGCAGAACCTCGGCGGGCCGCTGGTGCTGGCCGTCATCCAGGCCGTCATCACCTCGCGCACCCTGTACCTGGGCGGCACCACCGGCCCGGTCAAGGAGATGAACGACGCGCAGTTGGGGGCGCTGGACGCGGCCTACACCTACGGCCTGCTGTGGGTGGCCGCGGTGGCCGTCCTGGTCGGCGGGGCGGCGCTGTTCATCGGCTACAACTCCCAACAGGTGGCCCACGCCCAGGACGTCAAGGACGCGATCGACGCGGGCGATATCGAGGTCGATCAATAGCGCCGACGGTGTGAGCTCCGGTTAGCCTGAGGTGGTGGCCAGCCGCACCCGCCAGCACATCTCCGATACCGTCGGCCCGCTGGGTTGGCGGCTGGTACTGGGAGCCGTCTACGCCGAGGTGTTGGTGCCCTCGATGGACGCCGCCGTTGCCGCGGCAGCGCACGCGGTCGCCGCGGCGGGTGGCGACGCGGCCGGGCATCTGACCGTCGACATCCGGCCCGACCGGGCCGTCCTGCGGCTGCGGGCACCCGACGGCGGCACCGGGCGTGACCTCGAACTGGCCCACCAGATCTCGCGGGTGCTGGCCGCGCACGGCTTCGAGATGTCGGTCGGCCGCGGTGCGATCCAGGCCGTGGAGATCGCGATCGACGCGCTCGACATCGCCGCGGTGCGGCCGTTCTGGCAGGCGATCACCGGCTACGTCGACGAGATCGGGCCATCCGATCTCAACGCCGGCCTCGTCGACCCGTTCGGGCGCGGCCCGGCGATCTGGTTCCAGCAGATGGATGCGGCACGGCGGCAACGTAATCGGATCCACCTCGACATCGACGTAGCGCACGATGCCGCGCAGGCCCGACTCGACGCGGCGCTGGCCGCGAACGGCAGGCTGGTCAGTGACGCCGCGGCGCCGGCGTTCTGGGTGCTGGCCGATGTCGAGGGCAACGAGGCCTGCATCTGTACCTGGCAAGGCCGGGACTGACCACCACGCTTTACAGTTGTCGCCTGTGATCACCCGTATGTCCGAGCTGTTCCTGCGAACCCTGCGCGACGATCCGGCCGATGCCGAGGTCCCCAGCCACAAGCTGCTGATCCGGGCCGGCTACGTCCGCCCGGTCGGCCCCGGCATCTACAGCTGGCTGCCCCTCGGCCTGCGGGTCCTGCGCCGGATCGAGAAGATCATCCGCGACGAGATGAACGCGATCGGCGGCCAGGAGATCCTGCTGCCCGCGCTGCTGCCCCGCTCGCCGTACGAAACCACCAACCGCTGGACCGAGTACGGCGACACCCTGTTCCGGGTGCAGGACCGGCGCGGCAACGATCTGCTGCTCGGGCCGACGCACGAGGAGATCTTCACGCTCACGGTCAAGGGGGAGTACTCGTCCTACAAGGACTTCCCGGTGATCCTCTACCAGGTTCAGACCAAGTACCGCGATGAGGCGCGCCCCAGGGCCGGGATCCTGAGGGGCCGCGAGTTCGTCATGAAGGACTCCTACTCCTTCGACGTGGACGACGACGGGCTCAAGACCGCCTACCACGCCCACCGCGAGGCCTATCAACGCATTTTCGGCAAGCTCGGCGTGCGTTACGTCATCGTCTCGGCGGTATCGGGCGCCATGGGCGGCAGCGCCTCCGAGGAGTTCCTGGCCGAGAGCGAGATCGGCGAGGACACCTTCGTGCGCTGCCTCGAATCCGGGTACGCGGCCAACGTCGAGGCGGTGATCACCAGGGCGCCCGAGGAAATCCCGATCGAAGGCCAGCCCGAGGCGCAGGTACACGACACGCCGGACACCCCGACCATCGCGACCCTGGTGGCCTGGGCCAACTCCGCAGGCCTGACCAGCTGGGCCGCCGGTCGCGAGGTCACCGCGGCCGACACGCTGAAGAACGTGCTGCTCAAGACGCGCGAGCCGGGCGGCGAGTGGGAACTGCTCGCGGTGGGGGTTCCCGGCGACCGCGAGGTGGACGAGAAGCGGCTCGGCGCCGCGCTCGAGCCCGCCGAATTCGCGCTGCTCGACGATGCCGACTTCGAAAGGAACCCGTTCCTGGTCAAGGGCTATGTCGGGCCGAAAGCCTTGCAGGACAACGGTGTCCGCTATCTCGTCGACCCGCGCGTGGTATCGGGAACCTCATGGATCACCGGCGCCGACGCGCTGAACAAGCATGTCGTCGGGCTGGTCGCCGGTCGCGACTTCACTCCCGACGGCACCATCGAGGCCGCCGAGATCCGCGATGGCGACCCGTCGCCGGACGGTGCCGGTGTGCTCACCTCCGCGCGCGGCATCGAGATCGGCCACATCTTCCAGCTGGGCCGCAAATACGCCGAGGCGTTCAGCGCCGATGTGCTCGGCGAGGACGGCAAACCGGTGCGGCTCACCATGGGCTCCTACGGCGTCGGGGTGTCCCGGATGGTCGCGGTGATCGCCGAACAGCAGCACGACGAGCTGGGGCTGCGCTGGCCCAGCACCGTCGCACCGTTTGATGTGCACGTGGTGGTGGCCAACAAGGACGACGCCGCCCGCACCGGCGCCACCGAACTGGTCGCCGAGCTCGACCGGCTGGGCCACGAGGTGCTCTTCGACGATCGCAAGGCGTCGCCGGGGGTGAAGTTCAAGGACGCCGAGCTGCTGGGGATGCCCTGGATCGTGGTGGTGGGCCGCGGCTGGTCGGACGGGGTGGTGGAGCTGCGCAACCGTTTCACCGGGGAGACCCGCGAGGTCGGCGTTGACGGTGCCGCGGCCGACATCTCGACGGCGATCACGGCCGGCTGAGGGTCACCTTCTCCCCGCGAGCAGACGCCCCGGTACCCGTGAAAGCGCTTTCCGGGGTACCGGGGCGTCTG
>NZ_JBSFPX010000094.1:0-26367 GCF_053588415.1 Mycobacterium sp. NPDC003449 | reverse complement strand
TCTCGTCGGCGTTCTCCCGCTTGGTGTCGAGGAACCGGTAGATGTCGGGATGGTGGGCGTGCAGGTAGACCGCGCCGGCACCCTGGCGGGCGCCGAGCTGGTTGGCGTAGGAGAACGAGTCCTCCAGCAGCTTCATGATCGGGATGACGCCGGAGGACTGGTTCTCGATGTTCTTGATCGGGGCGCCGTGTTCACGAATGTTGGAGAGCAGCAACGCGACCCCGCCACCGCGCTTGGACAGCTGCAGCGCGGAGTTGATGGAGCGCCCGATCGACTCCATATTGTCCTCGATGCGAAGCAGGAAGCACGAAACTGGCTCTCCGCGTTGCTTTTTGCCCGAGTTGAGGAAGGTCGGGGTGGCCGGCTGGAACCGGCCGTCGATGATCTCGTCGAGCAGCTTCTCGGCCAGCACGGTGTCACCGGCGGCCAGGGTCAGCGCGACCATGACGACGCGGTCCTCGAACCGCTCCAGGTAGCGCTTCCCGTCGAAGGTCTTGAGCGTGTAGGACGTGTAGTACTTGAACGCACCGAGGAACGTCGGGAACCGGAACTTCTTGCCGTAGGCCCGATCCAGCAGGCTCTTGACGAAATTGCGGCTGTACTGGTCGAGCACCTCGCGCTCGTAGTAGTTCTTCTCGATCAGGTAGTCGAGCTTCTCGTCCTGGCTGTGGAAGAACACCGTGTTCTGGTTGACGTGCTGCAGGAAGTACTCGCGCGCGGCCTGCACATCCTTGTCGAACTGAATCCTGCCGTCGTTGTCGTACAGGTTCAGCATCGCGTTGAGCGCATGGTAGTCGAGCTCCCCCGGACCCCCGGCGACCGGGGCGTCGGTGGTTACAGGCTCTGCAGCTGTGACGGTTGGGGGCACGTCTGGTCCTTCCAAAAGTCGGCGAGGCCCGCGCGGACGGCTTGCACGTCCTCCGGGGTTCCCATGAGTTCGAAGCGATACAGGTAGGGCACGCCGCACTTGCCGGACACCACATTGCCGGCGTAGGCGAATTCCGCGCCGAAGTTGTTGTTGCCCGCGGCGATGACGCCGCGGATCAACGACCGATTGTGTTCATTGTTGAGGAATGCGATGACCTGCTTGGGCACGTAGCCACCGTCGTTGATGTTCGGGGTGGCACGGCCGCCGCCGTAGGTGGGCAGGATCAGGACGTAGGGCTCGTCCACCTCGATGCGGCCGTGCAGCGGGATCCGCGTGGCGGGAAGGTCCAGCTTCTCGACGAAACGATGCGTGTTTTCCGAGACGCTGGAGAAGTAGACGAGATTGCTCATCTTGCCCCTACCCTTCCCCGGTTGGTGTACCCCCGCTATGCGCTGACCGAAACGGCGGCGAGCGCCTTGATGCGATCGGGACGGAAACCCGACCAGTGCTCATTGCCCGCAACGACCACCGGAGCCTGCAGGTACCCCAGCGCCATGACATAGTCGCGGGCCTCGCTGTCCAGGCTGATGTCGATCGTCTCGTAGGCGATGCCCTGCTTGTCCAGCGCCTTGTAGGTGGCGTTGCACTGCACGCATGCGGGCTTGGTGTACACGGTGACGGTCATCTTCGGTACGGCTCCTCTTGCGGTAAGTGAAGAAAACTAGACAGTGACTGGCAACTGGTCGGTTACTGCGCTTCGCTTGTGTTCAGCGACCTCCGGGCCGCCAAAATTCCTGCCCGCCGAGGCCGTCATCCGGTCGGTCCTGAAACCGACTCCGCCGGATTCGCTGCGCTCCGGCGGGCACCCGAACTGTGGTGGCCTGTCGGTCTCACAGACACTACACCTAGTGGCCGACCATCCGAAGCTATACAAGATGTTCTGAATAACATTTTTGAAATTCCCAGGTCGTAAGCTTGCCGGCCGCCCCGCCTCCGGCGTGTCGCCCGACGCGACCGCACCCGTGTCGCGGTACACCCCTATATCTAGCACCAGCCACCGACAACTTGGCCGACGGCGCGGACGTGTCCCCCGCAACAGCAAAGCCGCCGGCCGGGTCGTGGCGACCCGGGCCGGCGGCAGGTGGTCAAGCGGTCGATCGGCGGTCAATCCACTTCTGCGGCGAGCTTGCCGACGACATCGCGCAGGCCGTCGGCCACTTCGGTGTTCTCCCGTGGATGGGCTCCGTCGAGCGTCTTGCCGGGGATCGAGAGCTTCAGATCCTCGACCACGCGGGTCCCGGCGATGCCGAACGACTTGCGGGTCTCGTCGTGCGCCCACACCCCGCCGTACTGCCCCAGCGCCGCCCCGACCACCGCGACCGGTTTGTCCTTGAGCGCGCCGGCGCCGTACGGCCGCGACAGCCAGTCGATCGCGTTCTTGAGCACGGCCGGGATGGTGCCGTTGTACTCCGGCGTCACCACCAGCGCGGCGTCCGCACCGGCCGCGGCCTCGCGCAGCGCCGTCACCGGTTCGGCCACGTCGGCGGTGTCGATGTCCTCGTTGTAAAACGGCAGTTCGCCGAGCCGGTCGAATACCCGCAGCTCGACCCCGTCGGGCGCGGTGTCGACGGCGAGTTCGGCGAGTTGGCGGTTGATCGACGCGGCCCGCAGGCTCCCGACGAGCACCAGAACCTTCGTGTCAGCCTTGGTTTCGGCCATGTCTTATTCCCTTCGTCCGGCAAGATCTTCGCACCGAATAACCGGACCGTGGTCCGATTAATTCCGGCTGAGTTAAAGTTCAAGGGTGGCAGCTCCCGACCGCCCGACCCGGCTCGCGGTCACCGATGCGGTGCCACAGGAACGTGGTGATGCCGCGCGAAACCGGACCCTGCTGCTCGAGGCGGCGCGCCGGCTGATCGCCGAACGCGGCCCCGACGCGGTCAGCACCGACGATATCGCCATCGCCGCGGGCGTGGGCAAGGGCACGTTGTTCCGCCGGTTCGGCAGCCGGGCCGGGCTCATGATGGTGCTGCTCGACGAGGACGAGAAGGCCCACCAGCAGGCATTCATGTTCGGGCCGCCCCCGCTCGGGCCCGGCGCCCCACCGCTGGAACGGCTGCTGGCCTACGGACGCGAACGGCTGCGCTTCGTACGCCGCCACCAGGCCCTGCTCTCGGATGCCACCCGCGATCCGCAGATGCGGTGGGCCGGGCCGGCCATGCTGCACCTGGCCCACGTGCGGATGCTGCTGGAATCCGCGGGCACCTCCGGCGATCTCGACGCCCAGACCGATGCGCTGAGCATGCTGCTCGAGGCCGACTACGTCGCCCACCAGGTCGATGACCGCGGCCGCAGCCTCGACGATCTGACCGCGGCCTGGGAGGACACCGCCCGCAAGCTGTGCGGCCACTAGCGCGATGACCGGCTGGGTGCTTCATGTCGACCTGGACCAGTTCCTGGCCTCGGTGGAGTTGCGCCGCCATCCTGAACTGGCCGGCCTTCCGGTCATCGTCGGCGGCAGCGGGGATCCCACCGAGCCCCGCAAGGTGGTCACCTGCGCGTCCTATCAGGCCCGCGAGTTCGGCGTGCACGCCGGAATGCCGCTGCGCACCGCGGCGCGACGCTGCCCGGACGCCACCTTCCTGCCGTCGGATCCGGCGGCCTACGACGAGGCCTCCGAACAGGTGATGGGCCTGCTGCGCGATCTCGGCTATCCACTGGAGGTGTGGGGCTGGGACGAGGCCTATCTCGGCGCCACCGACCCGACCGATCCGGTGGAGCTGGCCGAACGGATCCGCACCGTGGTGGCCGCCGAGACCGGGCTGTCCTGTTCGGTGGGCATCAGTGACAACAAACAGCGCGCCAAGGTGGCGACCGGGCTGGCCAAACCCGCGGGCATCTATGTCCTCACCCAGGACAACTGGATGACCGTGATGGGTGACCGGCCACCCGATGCGCTGTGGGGCGTGGGCCCCAAGACCACCAAAAAGCTTGCCACCATGGGGATCACCACGGTCGCCGATCTGGCCGCGACCGATGCCACGCTGCTCACCTCGACGTTCGGGCCGAGCACCGGGCTGTGGATCCTGCTGCTGGCCAAGGGTGGGGGCGACACCGAGGTCAGCTCGCAACCGTGGGTGGCCCGCTCGCGCAGCCATGTCGTCACATTCCCGCAGGACCTGACCGATCGCGGCGAAATCGACGCGGCGGTACGCGAACTCGCCGAGCGCACCCGTGTCGAAGTGGTCGAGCAGGGCCGTATCGTCACCCGGGTCGCGGTCACCGTCCGGACCAACACGTTCTATACCCGGACCAAGATCCGCAAGCTGCCCGCGCCCAGCACCGACCCGGGGCCGATCACCGCGACCGCGCTGGACGTTCTGGACCAGTTCGACCTCGACCGGCCGATCCGGCTGCTGGGGGTTCGGCTGGAGCTGTCGATGGACCAGGCCGACGCCCCGAGTGTCGGCCGCGACCAATAGCCTCGGGGACATGCTGCAGACCATCGCCATCCGCGGCTACCGGTCACTTCGGGAGGTCATCCTTCCGCTCACCGACCTCACTGTCGTCACCGGGGCCAACGGCACCGGAAAATCCTCCATCTACCGTGCGTTGCGGCTTTTGGCCGACTGTGGCCGCGGACAGGTGATCGGATCGCTGGCCCGCGAGGGCGGCCTGCAGTCGGTGCTGTGGGCCGGCCCCGAGCAGCCGTCGGAACAAGCCCAAGGCACCACGAGGACCAGGCCGGTATCGCTCGAACTCGGCTTCGCCGCCGACGATTTCGGCTATCTGGTCGATCTCGGCCTGCCCCAGATGGCCGGGATCGGGCCGACCGCGTTCGCCAGGGACCCCGAGATCAAACGTGAGGTGGTGTTCGCCGGCCCGGTCCTGCGGCCCAGCTCGGCACTGGTGCGCCGGGCCAACGAGTATGCCGAGGCGGCCGCCGAATCGGGCCGCGGTTTCGATGAGCTGAGCCGGTCGCTGCCGTCCTATCGCAGCGTGCTGGCCGAGTACGCGCACCCGCATGCCCTGCCGGAGCTGTCGGCGGTCGCCGACCGGCTACGTGACTGGCGGTTCTACGACGGGTTCCGCGTCGATGCCGAGGCGCCGGCGCGCCGCCCGCAGGTCGGCACCCGCACCCCCGTGCTCTCCGACGACGGTGCCGACCTCGCCGCGGCGGTGCAGACCATCGTCGAAGCGGGTGCGGGCGATCTGGAGCGGGCAGTCGCCGAGGCGTTCGACGGGGCGGAGATCTCGGTCGCGGTCAACGACGGGCTGTTCGACGTGCAGCTTCGTCAGCCGGGCATGTTGCGACCGCTGCGGGCCGCCGAACTGTCCGACGGCACACTGCGATTCCTGCTGTGGGCGGCGGCGTTGCTGAGCCGGCGCCCACCGTCGCTGATGGTGCTCAACGAGCCCGAGACGTCGCTGCACCCCGATCTGGTCCGGCCGCTGGCCTCGCTGATCCGGACCGCGGCCACCCACGCGCAGGTCGTGGTGGTCACCCATTCAGCTGCGCTGTCCCGGTTCCTCGACGGGGCCGCGGCCGAAATCGAGCTGTACAAACACTGCGGCGAAACCAGGGTCACCGGCCAGGGCCTGCTCGACACCCCCGGCTGGCGTTGGGGAAAGCGTTAGCGCGGCAATGGTTTCGGTCGTAGCGCCCGGGTGAACAGCACGTTGACCTGGCGCATCGCCACACTGTAGGGCCACCAGGCGATCCGCTTGAACGCATACAGCGCGCGGATGTCGGGCGAGGTGTAGATCAGGAAGCGGTTGCGACGCACGCCGTCGAGGATCTTCTCGGCGGCACGCTCCGGCGAGACCGCATGGCCGGCGAACCGGCCGACCCACTTCTGTACGTGGGGATCGTCGCGGTCCACGCCGGCGATCTGAACCGTCTGCACCAGACCGGTTTTCACGGCTCCCGGCACCACCACCGACACCCCGATGCGGTGACGCGCCAGGTCGAACCGGAGGACTTCGCTGAGTCCGCGCAGGCCGTACTTGCTGGCGCTGTAGGCACTGTGCCAGGGCAGTGCCACGATCCCCGCCGCCGAGGAGACGTTGACCAGGTGCCCGCCGCGCCGGGCCGCCACCATGGGCGGCAGGAACGTCTCGATCACGTGGATCGGGCCCATCAGGTTGACGTCGATCATCGACTTCCAATGTTGATGGGTGAGCTGATCGACGGTGCCCCAGGCCGAGATCCCGGCAATGTTCATCACCACGTCCATCGGGGCGTGCGCGGCGTGGATGTCGGCGGCGAACGCCGCGACCTGCTCGTAGTCGGAGACGTCGAGCACCCGGTGCTCGGGCACCTGCGCTCCCAGCGCCCGCGCGTCGGCGACGGTCTCGGTCAGCCCCTCAGCGTCGCGGTCGGTCAGGTACAACTCGGCCCCCTTGGCGGCCAGGGCAAGCGCGGTGGCGCGCCCGATACCGCTGGCCGCTCCGGTGATCAGACAGCGCTTCCCGCGAAAGTCTGCCCGTGCGTCGCTGCCCTGCGCCATGGCAGTGACCTTACCGTCGGGGCTGATCCGCCTGGCCACCCCACAGGCCGTTGAGCCACAACCGCTCCACCACGTCGACGGCGCGGGCCGGGTCGGTGTCGCGGCCGATGAACGCGGGGTCGTGGGACAGCGTCATCGCGGTGGTCGCGACGAGGGTGCGCACCAGCGCGGGAAGGTCGTCGGAGATCGGGCGGGCGCCCTCGTCCTGTTCCACCAGCCCGACGATCTTGGCGATCACCACGTCCTCGTAGTCGTTCATCAGATCGCGGATCTGGGCGTCGGTGTTCTGCGCGACGGTGCAGGCCGCCATGATCGGGTCATTGGTCGCGAACACGGCCGCCGCGTAACCCACCATCCGTTTGGCGAAGGCCGGGGGTGTTTCACCGGCCTCCCTCGGCGCGAAGTTGTGGGTCAGCACGTCGAGTTCTTCCATCGCCTCGGCCACGATCAGGGCCAGCACGGCGTACTTCGAGTCGAAGTAGAAGTAGAACCCGGACCGGGCGACCCCGGCGCGTTCGCTAATCGTGCTGACCGAGAGGTCGGCGAACGACCCTTCGGTCAGCAGCGCACGGACCGCGGTCACGATCGCGTCGCGCTGCCGGTCCCCGCGACTGCGACGGACCTGTTCAGGCGCGGCAGAGCGGTTGCTGCCCTCCGGGACGGGTTCGGCGGTCATGGCATCAAACCTTGGCATCGCGGCACGCCAGATCAAAACTTGACATGCGTCAAGTGTGCCAGTCAGGATGGCTTCAGGTGGTGACTTCCACCACAGATTTGTCAGCCTCGGAAGCTTCAGGAGCGGTCAATGGCCACCATCAGCACTCCGCATTACCTCGTCGACCAGGCGAAGCGCCGTTTCACGCCGTCGATCAACAACTTCCCCGGCATGGGCGCGCTCGAGCGCAAGCTGCTGCGCACCGAGTTCAAGCAGACCGCGCTGTCCACTCCACCGGTGGGCACCGACCTCAAGCCGGTCATGGGCGACAAGGGATTGCCGATCCTCGGGCACATGGTCGAGATGTTCCGCGGCGGCCCCGATTACCTGATGCACCTGTATCAGACGAAGGGGCCGCTGTACTACGCCGACTCCCCGGTGCTGCCCGCGGTGACGGCGCTCGGGCCGGACGCGGCCCAGGCCATCTACAGCAACCGCAACAAGGACTTCTCCCAGGAGGGCTGGATCCCGGTCATCGGGCCGTTCTTTCACCGCGGGCTGATGCTGCTCGACTTCGAGGAGCACATGTTTCACCGGCGGATCATGCAGGAGGCGTTCGTCCGCACCCGGCTGGTCGGCTACACCGAGCAGGTCGACCAGGTGGTCTCGAAGGTGATCGCCAACGACTGGGTCGCCAACGACCCGCGGTTCCTGCTGTACCCGGCGATGAAGCAGATGACGCTCGATATCGCGTCGATGGTGTTCATGGGGCACGAGCCCGGCACCGACCACGAACTGGTGACCAAGGTCAACAACGCGTTCACCACGACGGTCCGCGCGGGCAACGCCATCATCCGCACCAGCGTCCCGCCCTTCACCTGGTGGCGCGGATTACGGGCCCGGCAGCTGCTCGAGGACTACTTCGCCGCACGGGTCGCCGAGCGGCGCGGCAAGGACGGGTCCGACCTGCTGACGGTGCTGTGTCAGACCGAGGACGAGGACGGCAACAAGTTCTCCGACGCCGACATCGTCAACCACATGATCTTCCTGATGATGGCCGCGCATGACACCTCGACGTCCACGGCGACCACGATGGCCTACCACCTCGCCGAGAACCCCGACTGGCAGGACCGCTGCCGCGACGAGTCCGACCGGCTCGGCGACGGACCGGTCGACATCGAGTCGCTGGAGAAGCTCGAGTCGCTCGACCTCGTCATGAACGAGTCGATCCGGTTGGTCACGCCGGTTCAGTGGGCGATGCGGCGCACCGTCCGCGACACCGAACTGCTCGGGTACTACCTGCCCAAGGGCACCAACGTCATCGCCTACCCCGGCGTCAACCATCGTCTTCCCGAGCTGTGGACCGATCCGATGAAATTCGACCCCGACCGGTTCGCCGAACCACGCAGCGAGCACAAGAGGCACCGTTACGCCTTCACCCCGTTCGGCGGTGGCTCGCACAAGTGCATCGGCATGATGTTCGGCCAGCTCGAGGTCAAGACGATCATGCACCGGCTGCTGCGTAAGTACCGGCTGGAGCCCGCCCGCCCGGGCTATCAGGAGACGTGGGACTACGGCGGCATGCCGGTACCCATGGACGGCCTGCCGATCGTGCTGCGCCCGCTGCGCTGACCGGCCCGCACCGGCGCGCCGATCAGCGCTGCGCCATGCCCGATGCCCGACACCGCCGCGGAATAATCCGACCCGATTTCGTATTATATGAGATAGTAGCAATTGCTACGATCTCTGGATCGGGAGGCACAGGCGATGTTGAACATATATGACGCGGTCACCAGCCGACGGGCGGTACGCGGATTCACCGATAAGCCCGTCCCCATGGAGGTGTTGCAACGGGTACTGGCCGCCGCCGCGTGGTCACCGTCCAGCTCCAACACCCAGCCATGGAACATCTACGTGGTCACCGGGGCGCCGCTGGCCGAGCTCAAGAAACGCGCGACCGAACGCGTCGCGACCGGTGCGCCGTGGGATGCCCGCGAGTACGAGATGTACCCGGCCGATATGAAGTCGCCGTATCGCGACCGCCGGTCCGCGTTCGGCAAGGAGCGCTACGGCGCGCTGGGCATCGCCCGCGACGATTGGGATGCGCGCCAGCGCGCCGCGATCGCCAACTGGGACTGCTTCGGCGCACCCGCCGCCCTGTTCTGCTACATCGACAGCCACCTCGGCCCGGCCCAGTGGGCCGATACCGGGATGTACCTGCAGACGGTGATGCTGCTGCTGCGCGCCGAAGGACTGCACAGCTGCCCGCAGATGGCCTGGTCGCAGGTCCGCGAGACCGTCGCCGACGTCGTCTCGCCGCGACCCGGGCTCACCCTGTTCTGCGGTATGTCGATCGGCTACGAGGATCCGGCGGTGCCCTACATCCGGACCGGCCGCGCGCCCCTGACCGAGACCGTCACCTTCATCGACGGGTAGCCTCACGACACCGCGTCACACCCCGGTGAGCAGCCGGTTCGCGCAGGCGATCACCGCCCGCAACGCCGACTGCACGGGGTCGGTGTCCAGCCCGACCGCCCATTCGCTGTGCACGCCGTCATCGCCTTTGAGGAAGGTGACGGTCCGGCCGCCGGTGGGCAGTTGGTGAAACGACGTGGTCTCGACGGTGATGCCGCGCTCGTGCAGCATCGCGGTCAGCGCCGCGACCGGACCGCTGGCCGCCGCCGTGGAGGTACCGATTGTGTCACCCACGGCCAGCGTGGCCTGGTAGGTGCGGGCCTGCGGCCCCAGCCGGCTCGACGGCCGAAGGGCATCGGTGCAGGCCCAGTTGCCCAGCCGCAAAGGGCCTGCGCCCGGCGCGAATTCGGCCAGGAACGCCATCCATGACGCGGTTTCACCCGCGGCCCGTAGGGCTCGTGGGAGTGGGGCGGCGAAGTGGGCCGCGAACGATGACGGCGAGGCGGTCGGAGTGGCCGTTGAGGATTGCATGTGCCGGTCTTCCCTGCAGAGGAGGAGTTGACCGACGAGTAGCGACGACCCACAGCGAGGGGTCGGTCCAGATCAGACCCCGCTGCGGGTTGCTACTACGAGTCGCCTCGGCACGTTGGCGATGCTAGCCCCATTCCAGCGCCCCGCGCAAACCTTTTCCGGTCGGTTTTCCTCCGCGAGCAGACGTGGCGGTACCCGTAAACGCGCGAAAAGGGGTACCGGCGTGTCTGCTCGCGCGAGAAAGAAACTGGCGCCGGAAAATCAGGCGAACGGGCTGTCGTCCTTGGTGACCCGGACCCCGAGCGCGATGAGATTCTCGGCCGACGCGTGCAGCTGTTCGCCGGCCTCGCGGCTCGCCTGTCCGGCGAGATAGCGCGACCAGGTGCCCTCGATGACGATGCCGAGTTTGAAACAGGCCAGCGCCACGAACCAATCCAGTCGCGAGGTCTGGCGGCCGCCCGCGTCCCGGTAGGCCTCGAGCAGCTCGCGACGGCAGGCCAGTCCGCCCAGCTCGGCCAGCGCCGAGCCGGCGTTGATCGGGTTGGGATCATCGGGCCAGCAGACCAGCATCCAGCCCAGATCGAGCAGCGGATCACCGATGGTGCACATCTCCCAGTCGATGAACGCGGCCAGCTCGGGCACCTCGCGGCGCAACAGCACATTGTTGAGGTGCGCATCGCCGTGCATGATGCCCGGCTCACCGTCGGGCGGCCGGTTGGTCTCCAGCCACTGCGCCAGGTCGGCGACACCCGAAAGCGATTCTGGCGCATAGCCTTCGTGACGGTAGCTCTCCAGCAGCCGGAGAAATTGCGGTACCTGGCGCTGTAGGAAGGATCCCGGGCGCCGGATCGCGGCCAGCTCGCTGTTCTCCCAGGCCGCGTTGCCGAGTTGGGCCAGGCTGCCGGCATAGGACAGCCCGACCCGGTGACGGAGGTCGGGATCGCGGTACGCCGGTGCGACCTCGGTTCCGGGGTTGAACCCGTCGACCTCCTCCATCAGGTAGAACACCACCCCGAGCACGTCGAGGTCGGCGCATCCGGCGATGAAACCGGGATGCGGGACGCCGGAACCGGCCAGGGTGCGCAGCACCGCGATCTCGCGCAGCATGGTCTTATCGCTCGTCGGTCGCGGATGGGCGGGCGGACGCCGCAGCACCATCGGGCGACCGTCGACGTGCAACCGCACCACGATGTTCTGGGTGCCACCGGTCAGTGGCGTCACGTCGGTCACGGTGGATCCGATCCCCTGCGCCCGCAGCCACCGTGCCAGCGCGGCCTGCTCGTTATCGCTCAACGTCGGCTGCACGTCCTCGGGCATGCAGACATCGTGCCAGCCGGATCAGCTCTTGCGGGCGGTCACCAACAGGTATTCCCACACCATCCGCGAACCGTGCAGAAAACGGTTTGCGAGCGCGGCGATATCGGCGTCGAGCGCGGCCACCCGGCCGGGATCGTCCCCGACGGCGCGGTAGGCCGCGATGGTGGGGCCGTAATTCGCCTTGAAGTAATCCCGGAAGGCAGCGCCGTCGGGGAAGGACTCGACGGCGAGCTCACCACGCCCGGCCGTGACGTCGCGGACCCGCCCGCCCCACAGCATGCGCACGTGATCCTCGATGCCCCACAACGGCGGCGGTGAGACCCCGGCCGGGGGCGTGGCCACATAGGGCTTCATGGTGGCGAACAGCTGCCCGATGAAACCCTCTGGCGTCCAACTGATCACGCCGATCCGCCCGGCGCGCCGGGTCACCCGCACCAGTTCGTCGGCGGCCCGCTGATGGTGTGGCGCGAACATCACCCCGATACACGACACCACGGCGTCGAACTCGTCGTCGCCGAACGGGAGCGCTTCGGCGTTGGCCTCGCGCCAGCACACCTCGACGCCGCGGGCGGCCGAAAGCCCGCGGCCTTCGGCC
This sequence comes from Mycobacterium sp. NPDC003449, assembly GCF_053588415.1. Lineage (NCBI taxonomy): Bacteria > Bacillati > Actinomycetota > Actinomycetes > Mycobacteriales > Mycobacteriaceae > Mycobacterium > Mycobacterium sp. NPDC003449. The sequence goes on along the minus strand of NZ_JBSFPX010000094.1, from coordinate 14,476 downwards.
ACCAGCCGCGGGCACAGGTCGGTCGCGGTCACCCTGGCACCGGCGACCGCGGCGGGGATGGCGGCGTTGCCGGTCCCGGCCGCCACATCGAGCACGCGGTCGCCGGGGCCGATACCGCACGCCTCGACCAGAGTCGGCCCGAGCGGCGCGACGATCGTCTCGGCTATCGCCCCGTAATCACCGAGTGCCCACAGGGCGCGGTGTCGGGTCTCCAGATCGCTGTCAACGGTCACGGCGTCCATGGCGCCTCCTCTCCTCCTGAAGCATCGTCGCGCCGGGCCACCGGGCGATCCAGTAACAGATCTGTACCGGAGCCGGTTCACCATCTGTATTGGCATCGGGCCGGTCACGCGGTGTACTGGTGCCTACCGGTCACAACTCGGCCCTGGAGGTGGCGCGATGTCGACGTACGGTCAGTTCTGCCCCATGGCCAAGGCCATGGAGCTGCTCGACGAACGGTGGACCATGCTGGTGATCCGGGAGCTGCTGCTGGGCAGCACCCATTTCAACGATCTGCGCCGCGGGGTGCCGAAGATGTCGCCGGCCCTGCTGTCGCGACGATTGAAGTCGCTGGCCCGGGCTGGCGTCGTCGAGCGCAGTGAGATCGACGGCCGCACAACGTATTCGCTGACCGAGTGCGGCCGGGAACTGGCCGGCGTGGTCGACGCGCTCGGCGCTTGGGGCGTGCGCTGGATCGGCGATCTGGGCGAGGCCGATCTCGACCCGCATCTGTTGATGTGGGATATCCGTCGCACCATCGCGATCGACGACTGGCCGCGCACCCGCACCACGGTGGCCTTCGTCCTCGACGGGGTCGCGGCGAAGGCGTCGCGGTGGTGGTTGGTGGTCGCCGACGGGCAGGCCGATGTGTGCGATGTCGATCCCGGCTACGAGGTGACCGGCACGGTCGAGACCAGCCTGCGGGCCCTCACCCGGATCTGGCGGGGCGACCTCGGGTGGTCCCATGCCGTGCTGGACGGCAGCGTGGCGTTGTCCGGACCCGGCGAGGTCCGCAAGGCCATCCCGAAGTGGCTGGGCCAGAGCCCGGCCGCCGCGGTTCCCCGGCCGGCCTGAGGCCCGCTCAGTCCAGCAGGCGGCGGGCGACGTTGGTGCTGACCAGGTCGAGTAGTTCGTCGGCCCGGCCGGCCAGGATCGTCCGGATGGCGTACAGCGAGAATCCCTTGGCCTGTTCGACGGTGATCGCCGGCGGTATCGACAGTTCCTGGCGGGCGGTGACGACGTCGACGACGGCGGGGCCGTCATGGGCGAACGCATCGGTCAGTGCCCGTTCGAGCTCCCCCGGTTCGGTCACCCGCCTGCCGAACACGCCCATCGACTGGGCCACCGCGGCGAAGTCCGGGTTGACCAGGTCGGTGCCGAAAGTGACGATGCCCGCGGCCTTCATCTCCAATTCGACGAAGTTCAGCGACGAGTTGTTGAACACGATCAGCTTGACCGGCAGCCGGTTCTGGATCAGCGTGACCAGTTCGCCGAACAGCATGGTCAGTCCGCCGTCGCCGGCCAGCGCGACCACCTGCCGGTCCGGGTAGGCGGTCTGTGCCCCGATGGCATGCGGCAGCGCGCAGGCCATGGTGCCGTGGCTGAACGAACCGATCAGCCTGCGCCTGCCGTTCATAGTGAGGTAACGCGACGCCCACACCACCGGCGAGCCGACATCGCAGGTGAACACCGCGTCCTCGGACGCGAGTTGATTGGCAAGTCCGGCAACATATTCCGGCCGGATCGGGGTCTTGTCGCGATCGTTGACGGCCAGCGAGTCCAGCTGTGCGCGGGTCTTGCGGTAGTGCCGCAGCGACCGGTCGAGGTGCTCACGGTCGGCCTTGGGCCGCAGCAGTGGTTGCAGCGCGGCCAGGGTGTCTTCGACGGTGCCGCGCAGTCCGAGGTCGATCGGGGTGCGCCTGCCGAGGTTTCGGCCGCGGACGTCGACCTGGATGACGGTGGCACCCTCGGGATAGAACTGCTGATAGGGAAAGTCGGTGCCCAGCATCAGCAGGGTGTCGGCCTCCTTGATGGCCTTGTAACCCGATGCGAATCCCAGCAGGCCGGTCATCCCGACGTCGAACGGGTTGTCGTATTCGATGAACTCCTTGCCCCGCAACGCATGCACAATCGGCGCCTGCAGCGTCGCCGCGAGGTCGATCAACGCGTCGTGGGCACCGGCCACGCCGGCCCCGGCGAGGATGGTGACCCGTTGGCCGGCGTTGAGCAGATCGGCGGCCCGGCGCACCGATTCGTCGTCCGGGCGTAGCACCGAGCGGGTGGGGCGCACCGGCCGCGCGGTCCACGCCTCGTCGCCGAAGCGCTGCAGGAAGATCTCCCCGGGGATGACGACGACGGCGACGCCGTTCTCCTCGACCGCGGCCCGCATGGCCATCTCCAGGATGCGCGGGGCCATCTCGGGGGTGCTGACCAGTTCGCAGTAGACGCTGCACTCGCGGAACAGATCCTGCGGATGGGTCTCCTGGAAGTACTCCGAGCCGATCTCGGTGCGCGGAATGTGGGCGGCGATCGCCAGCACCGGGACCCGGCTGCGCTGCGCGTCGAACAGCCCGTTGATCAGGTGCAGGTTGCCCGGGCCGCAACTGCCCGCGCACACCGCGAGCTGGTTGGTCAACCCCGCGTCGGCGGCGGCCGCGAAGGCGGCGGTCTCCTCGTGCCGCACATGCTCCCAGGTGAGGTCCCCGCTGCGGCGGATGGCGTCGGTGAACCCGTTGAGGCTGTCCCCCGGCAGACCGTAGACCCGCCGTACCCCGCTGGCCGCGAGGGTCGAGATGACGTGGTCTGCAACGGTTGCCATGGCGCCTCCCTGCCGGTTCGGTGTGACCGGTTGCGCTGCCGCGTCCCGGTCACACCGAATCCCACCCTACTTGGGGGCGAAGCGCTGGCCGGCGTCCAGACGGATGCACTGGCCGTTGAGCATCGGGTTCTCCACGATCGCGACGGCGAGCTTGGCGTATTCGTCGGGCTTGCCCAATCGTTTGGGGAACGCCGCATCCTTGGTCAGCACCGCGGCGAACTCATCGGGGATGCCCTCGGTGAGGCCGGTGGCGAACAGGCTCGGCGCGATGGCCAGGGCGCGAATACCCAGGCTGCCCAGGTCGCGGGCCATGGTCAGACACATACCGGCGATCGCGGCCTTGGATGCGGTGTAGGCGATCTGACCGATCTGGCCCTCGAACGCGGCGATCGAGGCCGTGTTGATGATGACGCCGCGCTCCTCGGCCTCGGCGTCGACCGGGTCGTTCTTGCTCATATGCCATGCGGCGAGCCGGCTGACGTTGAACGTGCCGATCAGGTTGAGATCGATACTGGCCCGGAACGAGTCCAGGCTGTGCGGCCCGTCCTTCTTGATGGTCCGCTCGCCGATCCCGCCGCCAGCCGTGGTCACCGCGATGTGCAGGCCGCCGAGCGCCTGGACCGCCTGGGCCAGCACCTGCTCGGTGCCGTCGAAGTCGGTGACGTCGACGGCGAAGAACGAGCCGCCGATCTCGTCGGCCACCTCCTGGCCCTTGGACTGCGGCCGGTCCAGCACCGCGACCGCGGCGCCCCGCTTGGCCAGCGCTTCGGCGGTGGCCCGGCCGAAGCCCGATGCGCCGCCGACGACGACGGCCTTCCTGCCTTCGATCTCCATCCAGCTTCCTTTCCAAAAATGCCCGAATTCGTAAAGTAACCTATCCCAAGAACCACCCCGCCACGGCCTCTCTTTTCGGGCACCGGCCTGCCGGATCGTCACGGCTTCGTAAGATCCCCCGGCCCGCTCCGCCGGTAGTTTCAAGACATGTCGGAACGTGCGCCCCTGCCTGCGCTGGCCGGGCTGTCGGCGGCCGCGGTCGCCCTCGGGGTCACCGAGTTGGTCGCCGTCGGATTCGGCCCGGCCGCCGACGCCCGCACCGCCGTCGGCTCCGCGGTCATCGACCTCACCCCCGGGCCGGTCAAGGAATGGGCCATCACGATGTTCGGCACGGCCGACAAGCTCGTGCTGACCCTGCTGGTGCTCGCGGTCATCGCCGTCATCGCCGCCGTGGCCGCACCGTGGGAAACCCGGAGCCGGCCGGTCGGCAGTATCGCGATCGGTCTCGGCGGTGTGCTGGGTTGTGTGGCGGTGCTGTCGCGTCCCGGTGCGAGTTGGTGGGCGGTCGTGCCGACCGTGATCGGCGCGCTGTGCGGGATCGCTGTGCTGCGGGTGCTGGCGTCGGGCCGGTTGCGCGACGCCCCCGATGCCGACGACGGTGTGGACCGCGGCAGGCGGCTGTCGTTGGTCGCCTTCGGATTGTTGGCCGGTGGTGCCGTGACGGGCGTCGCCGGGGTCGTGTTGTCGCGGCTGTCCTCGTCGATCGCCGGCGACCGCAACGCGTTCGCGCTGCCACCCGTCGACGTCCCGGCGGCCCCGGTCCCGCCCGCGGTGGAGCCGGCCGGTGTCGCATTGCCGTCGTTCATCACGCCGAGCGCGGACTTCTACCGGATCGACACCGCGCTGACCGTGCCGCAACTGAGTCGCGAGAACTGGCAGCTGCGCATCCACGGCATGTCCGACCGCGAGATCATCTACCGCTTCGACGATCTGGACCGCTTCGAGGTCGTCGAGAAGGTGGTGACGCTGACCTGTGTGTCCAACGTGGTCGGCGGCGACCTGATCTCCAACGCCACCTGGACCGGCTACCGGGTCCGCGACCTGCTCGCCGCGGCCGGTGTCGCACCCGACGCCGATATGGTGCTCTCGACGTCGATCGACGGTTTCACCGCGGGCACACCGGTGCAGGCGCTCACCGATGATCGCGACTCGCTGCTCGCGATCGGGATGAACGGCCAACCCCTGCCCGCCGAACACGGCTATCCGGCCCGGTTGGTGGTGCCCGGGCTGTACGGCTACGTGTCGGCCACCAAGTGGGTGACCGATCTGGAGCTGACCCGGTTCGACCGCGCCGAGGCGTACTGGACCAAACTCGGCTGGTCGGCGCACGGGCCGATCAAGACCCAGTCGCGCGTCGACGTACCCCGCGCCGGGCAGCAGGTCGCCCGCGGACCGGTCCGGTTCGGTGGCGTGGCGTGGGCCCAGAACCGGGGTGTGCGCGCCGTCGAGGTCAAGATCGACGGCCCGGATCGACCGGGCACCTGGACGCCCGCGCAGCTGGGGGCGGCCTACTCGGGTGACACCTGGCGGCTGTGGAGTGCCGACTGGACCGCCGCCGACACCGGCAGGCACACGATCACGGTGCGCGCCACCGACGACACCGGGGCGGTGCAGACCGACCAGCTCGCCGACCCTGTTCCCGACGGCGCCTCCGGATGGCACTCGGTCACCTTCACCGTTTCGTGACGCGCCACTCCCCTGGCACCGCGACCGTGCGCGTCTGTCGCCCGCCACGCCGACGTCGGTCGGCATTCCGCGCACGCTCGCCCGCGTAGAGCGAGCGCAAATCGCTCGACAGATCTCGCTCGGCCGCATACCTTGGCGTGCCATGACCCCGGCAGCCCAGTGGCGTGACACGCTGCGCCAGTCCCTGCTCTCGGCACGCAAGAACCGCGACACCGGCACGGTATCGGCGCTGCGGTCGGCGTTGAGCGCGATCGACAACGCCGAGACACCCGACCACGGTGATCTCGACGTGGCGAGCGGGCCGATCGCCGGCGCCGTGACCGGGGTGGGCGCCGCCGAGGTAGCCCGGCGCGAGCTTTCCGACGCCGACATCCGCGGCCTCATCCAGGCCGAGATCGACGAACGGCTCACCGCGGCAGGACAATACGTCTCGGGTGGCCATCACGAGCGGGCCGCCGAGCTACGAACCCAGGTTGCGGTGCTGCGCCAGCTCCTCGACGGCTTCTGAGAATCGGCTAATGCGGATGGGAACCGACATCCGGCACGACGAAGGACTGAACGGCTCGATCCAGCGGTTGATGGTTGGCATCGGCCAGGATGATCTCGACCTTGTGCGGGCCTGGCGGCAGTCCCACCAGGATCACCGGCTCGCCGCTGCCGTCCGCCCAGTGCCAGGGTGCGTCGTCCACCACCGCGTGGATGTGGCCGATCCGCGGGGTGACGTCGAGCGCGTTCGGGCCGAATACCGGCTCGATGCGCAGATTTTCGGCTCGATACTGGATGAACACCTGGCCCTTCGCGAGAGACTCCGGAATCGGTGGGTCGACGATGAGTCTCGCCGGCGGCTGCGGCGCGGTCAGCGGTACCACACCGGGAGGACCGAGAACGTCGCCCGCCTCACCATCCGCGGACGCAGTCGCCGGCGCGTCGACGGCCACGGTCAACAACGCGACGAGCACACCCGACAACACCCGGCTCCGAGTCAATTTCACGACATCACAATAGGCTGCGTTCACTCGCCGGGCCTCCGGGCGAGATGACCAAGCAGTGACGAAATGTCGGCGTCTCGTGCGAGGCTGCTTACGTGCTGCTCGCAGATATCGCCACCGCGTCCGCCGACGTCGCGGCGACACCGGCGCGGCTGGCCAAGATCGACCGGATTGCCACCCTGCTGTCCGGCGTCGCCGACGACGCCCGCACGGCGACCGTCGCGGTGTCATGGCTGTCCGGTGTGCTCCCGCAACGTCAGATCGGGGTGGGCTGGGCGGCTTTGCGCACCCTGCCGCCACCGGCGGGCACCGCGGCCCTGACCGTCACCGATGTCGACGCCAGGTTCACCGCGATCGGGGCACTGTCCGGACCGGGATCGCAGGCGTCGCGCGCCCAGCGGGTCCGCGACCTGTTCGCTGCCGCAACCGACACCGAGCAGGCATTCCTGCGCCGGCTGCTCAGCGGTGAGCTGCGCCAGGGCGCGCTGGCCGGGGTGATGGCCGATGCGATCGCCAAGGCCGCCGGCGTCCCGGCCGCCGAGGTGCGGCGCGCGGCGATGCTGGGCGGTGATCTGCCTGCGGTGGCGGCCGCGGCGCTGACCGGCGGAGCACCGGCGCTGGGCGAGTTCGCGCTGCGGCTCGGCCAACCGGTCGGGCCGATGCTGGCTCAGACCGCGGCCAGGGTCACCGAAGCACTGGAACGGCTCGGCGGCACAGCCATTCTGGAGGCCAAGCTGGATGGCGCGCGCGTGCAGATCCACCGCGCGGGGTCCGAGGTCTCGATCTACACCCGCAGCCTCGACGATGTGACCGCGCGCCTACCGGAGCTGGTGGCCGCGGCACTTGAGCTGCCCGCCACCCAGTTGATCGCCGACGCGGAGGCCATCGCGCTGCGCCCCGACGGGCGGCCGCACCGGTTCCAGGTCACGGCTGCCCGCTTCGGCAGCCGCAAACCCGGTGACCTGCAACCGTTGTCGGTGTTCTTCTTCGACCTGCTCCATCTCGACGGCAGGGATCTGCTCGATCTCCCCGCTCAGCAGCGGCTCGCGGCGCTCGACGCACTCGTACCGCCCGCGCAGCGCGTCGACCGCCTGGTGACCGCCGATGCCGACGCGGCGCAGCGGTTCCTGGACCGCACCCTGGCCGCCGGGCACGAGGGGGTGATGGCCAAATCGCCCACGGCACCCTACGAGGCGGGCCGCCGCGGGGCGGGCTGGCTCAAAGTCAAGCCGGTGCACACGCTCGATCTGGTGGTGCTCGCGGTCGAATGGGGATCGGGCCGTCGGACCGGCAAGCTGTCCAATATCCATCTCGGCGCGCGCGATCCGGCCACGGGCGGGTTCGTGATGCTGGGCAAGACATTCAAGGGTATGACCGACGCGATGCTGGCCTGGCAAACACAGCGGTTCACCGAACTCGCCGACGGCCCAACCGACGGATATGTCGTCAAGCTGCGGCCGGAGCAGGTCGTCGAGATCGCGTTCGACGGGGTGCAGGGCTCCTCGCGCTACCCCGGCGGGATGGCGCTGCGGTTCGCCAGGGTGCTGCGTTACCGCGAGGACAAGTCGCCGGCCGAGGCCGACACGATCGACACCGTGCGCTCCATCTTCGAGCGCTGACGTGGGTTCCGCCCCACAGCCCGGGGCGACGATGAAAAGATCAGACCATGGCCACACCCACCGCCGCTGACCGCATCGAGGAGCACGCGGGCGATATCACGTATATCCGCACCGACGAGAACCTTCCGCCGGTGGCGATCATCGACCGCTCCCCCATCACCACCCGACATAAGATCGTCTTCGCGGTCATCGCCCTGATCGGCGCGGTGTCGTGGGCGGTGATCGCGTTCTTCCGCGGGGAGACCGTCAACGCGGTCTGGTTCGTCATCGCCGCGATCTGCACGTACGTCATCGGCTTCCGGTTCTACGCGCGCCTGATCGAGATGAAGATCGTCCGGCCGCGCGACGACAATGCCACCCCGGCCGAGCTTTTCGAGAACGCCACCGACTACATGCCGACCGATCGGCGGGTGCTGTTCGGACATCACTTCGCGGCCATCGCCGGCGCGGGACCGCTGGTCGGGCCGGTGCTGGCGATGCAGATGGGCTATCTGCCCGGAACCATCTGGATCATCATCGGCGCCGTGGTGGCCGGGTGCGTGCAGGACTACCTGGTGCTCGCGATTTCAGTGCGGCGGCGCGGGCGGTCGTTGGGTCAGATGGCCCGCGACGAACTCGGGACGGTCGGCGGGGCCGCGGCCATCATCGGTGTGCTCGTGATCATGGTGATCCTGCTGGCGGTGCTGGCGCTGGTGGTGGTCAACGCGCTGGCCGAAAGCCCGTGGGGGGTTTTCTCCATCGCGATGACCATCCCGATCGCACTGTTCATGGGCCTGTATCTGCGCTTCCTGCGGCCGGGCCGGGTCTCCGAGGTTTCGCTGATCGGAGTCGTGCTGCTGCTGCTCGCGGTGATCGCCGGCGGCTGGGTGGCCGAAACCTCGTGGGGCGTGGACTGGTTCACGCTGTCGAAGGTGACCTTGTCGTGGTGCATCATCATCTACGGCCTGGCCGCCTCGGTGCTGCCGGTGTGGCTGCTGCTGGCGCCGCGCGACTATCTGTCGACGTTCATGAAGGTCGGCACCATCGCGCTGCTGGCCATCGGCATCCTGATCGCCCGCCCCGTGATGGAGGCGCCCGCGATCTCGCAGTTCGCCGCCAGCGGCACCGGGCCGGTGTTCGCCGGCTCGCTGTTCCCGTTCCTGTTCATCACGATCGCCTGCGGCGCCCTGTCGGGCTTTCACGCGCTGATCTCCTCCGGCACCACGCCCAAGCTGCTGGAGAAGGAAAGCCAGATGCGGCTGATCGGCTACGGCGGCATGCTCACCGAGTCGTTCGTCGCGATCATGGCCCTGATCACCGCGGCCATCCTCAACCAGCATCTGTACTTCGCGATCAACGCGCCGACCGCCAGCACCGGCACCACCGCCCAGACCGCCGCCGATTACGTCAACGGGCTGGGGCTGTCCGGGTCTCCGATCACCGGGGAGGAGATCACCGCGGCGGCCGAAGGCGTTGGCGAGGAGACGATCGTGTCGCGTACCGGCGGTGCGCCGACGCTGGCGTTCGGTATCTCGGAGGTGCTGCACCAGGTCTTCGGCGGGGAGAGCCTCAAGGCGTTCTGGTATCACTTCGCGATCATGTTCGAGGCGCTGTTCATCCTCACCACGGTCGACGCGGGTACCCGGGTGGCACGGTTCATGCTCTCCGACAGTCTCGCCAACCTCGGTGGCCCGTTGAAGAAACTGCGTAACCCCAGCTGGCGGGTCGGTGCGTGGACCTGCAGTGTGGTCGTGGTGGCCGCGTGGGGCAGCATCCTGCTGATGGGTGTCACCGACCCGCTGGGCGGTATCAACACGCTGTTCCCGCTGTTCGGCATCGCCAACCAGTTGCTGGCCGCGATCGCGTTGACGGTGGTGACCGTGGTGGTGATCAAACGCGGCCTGGTGAAATGGGCCTGGATTCCGGCGGTTCCGCTGATGTGGGACCTGATCGTGACGATGACGGCGTCCTGGCAGAAGATCTTCTCCGGGCATCCGAAAGTCGGTTACTGGAAGCAGCATTCGCAGTACGTCGCGGCCAGCGAGGCCGGCCAGTCGTCGTTCGGCGCGGCCAAGACCCCGGATGAGATCGACGCCGTCATCCGCAACACGTTCATCCAGGGCACGCTGTCGATCATCTTCGCGGTGCTGGTGCTGATCGTGTTCATCGCGGGCGTCGTGATGGCGCTGCAGGCACTGCGCGGCACCGCACGCCCCCTCACCGAGGACGAGCCGGTACCCTCACGCATCTTCGCTCCGTCCGGGCTGATCCCCACCGACGCCGAGAAGGAGGTGGTCAGACAATGGGAAGCCTTGCCGAGCGCACACGAGCGGCCGCACGCCAAATCAGCTGGTACTGCGGAACATTGATGGGCGATAACCACTACCGCCGTTACGTCGAGCACCGGGCCCGCGCCCACCCGGGTGAGCCGGTGCTCTCCGAACGCGACTACTGGAAGATGCGCCACCGCAACACCGAGGCCAACCCGGCCACCCGCTGCTGCTGACCGGCGCTCAACCCGCCCGCAAGTTGTAGCGCACCGGCAGGTGCTTGAGCCCGCCGACGAACGTGGTGGCGGTGTGCTGGGGCGGGCCGGCCAGCTCGATGGAGTCGAGCCGCGGGATGAGCTCGCTGAAGAAACTGTTGATCTCCATGCGCGCCAACGCCGCTCCGAGACAGAAGTGCACGCCGTAGCCGAACGCCAGATGCTTGTTGGGGTCGCGGCCGACGTCGAAGCGGAACGGATCGGTGAACACCTCCTCGTCGCGATTGCCGGACGGATAGGCCAGCAGCAGCGACTCACCCGCGGCGATGGGGGTGTCGCGCACCGTGGTGTCGACCGCCGCGGTCCGCATGAACGCCTTCACCGGGGTCACCCAGCGGATCATCTCCTCGGTGGCCGTGCCCATCAGAGCCGGCTCGGCCCGCAGCCGGGCGAGCTGGTCGGGGTTTTCGAGCAGGGCGAGCATGCCACCGGAGATGGTGGCGCTCGTGGTGTCATGGCCGGCGGCGGCGACGATCGCATAGTAGGAAACCGTCTCGATGTCGTTGAGCGGCTCGCCGTCGATGCGGGCGTTGGCGATCGCCGAAGCCAGGTCGTCGGTGGGATTCCGCCGCCGGGACGCGGTCAATTCGCTGAAGTACTGGAACATCTCCACCAGTGCGGACATGGCCTCGTCCTCGGTGGTGTCGCGCTTGTACTCGTCGTCGTCGTTGCCGAACAGTTCCTGCGTCAACCGCAGCATCAGCGGAAAGTCCGACTCGGGCACCCCGAGTAGCGACATAATCACGTACAGCGGATAGTTGACCGCCACCTCCTGCACGAAATCGCATTCCGCGCCGGTCGCCAGCATCTTGTCGACGTGGATCCTGGCCAGTTCGTCGACCCGTACCTTCAACGCCCGCATGGCTTTCGGGCGGAACCAGTCCGCCCCGATCGCCCGCATGACCCGGTGCTCGGGATCGTCCATGTGGATGAGTGTGCGCACCCCGATCGCGGCCTGGCGTTCGTCGTCCTCGGCGGTGATCAGCACCGGCCGTGGAGAGTTGGTGAACACATCGTTGGCGCGTTCGACGGCCATGATGTCGGCGTGCCTGGTGACGGCCCAGAACGGCCGGTAGGACGGGACCTCCACCCACGAGACCGGCGCGTTGGCCCGCAGATGGGTCAGCGCCCGATGGAAACCCGGCTCATCGGCATAGGCCGACGGGGTGGCGAAGGCCTTGGCGACCTCATCGATCACGCGTGTACTCACGAACAACTCCTCAGATCTTGCAGGACGGCCGTCACGGTCGATTGAGCGACGGCGGCGGGAAAGCTGGGCAGGACACGGTCTATCGCGCCCGCGCAGCGGCCCCTCAGGGCCGCCGCCAACGTTTCGGTCGGCGCCACGACGGCGAATGCGCCGAGAATCTCGTCGTCGATGAGGCCGCCCATCGCGTCCCACTCACCCCGCCTGGACAAGCTGCGCAGTTCGGTCTGCAGCTCACCCCACCCGTGCAGTTCGAGCACCTTGCGATAGGCCGGCGTCGACGCGTAGAACGCGATCTGCTTGCGCACCGGCTCGGCCGCGGAATCCATCTGCGCCTGGTCCTCGCCGGTCACCACGAAAACCGGGCAGGACACCGCGACGTCGCGACGGGTGCGACGGGCCGTCGTGAGGCCGCGCTCCAGCGCCGGGATGGTGACCTCGTCGAGGTAGCGTCTGGTGGTGAATGCGTGCGCGAGCAGGCCGTCGGCGACCGCACCGCACATCTCGGTCATCGCCTCGCCGACGGCGGCGACGAACACCTTGGGAACACCGTGCGGCTGGGCGTTCGGGGTGAACATCGGCGTCATCAAGGTGTGGCGGTAGAACTCGCCGTCGAAATCCAGCTCGGTCCCGTCCTGCCAGCACTCCCAGATGGCATGCAACGCCTCGATGTACTCCCGCATCCGGCGCACCGGATCGCTCCACGGCATGCCGAACCGCTTCTCGATGTGCGGCCGGATCTGCGAGCCGAGCCCGAGGATGAACCGGCCCCGCGAGTAGCCCTGGAGGTCCCAGCCCAGCTGGGCGACGGTCATGGGACTGCGGGCGAACGCCACCGCGATGCTCGTACCGATTTCGGTCCGCGAGGTGTGCTCGGCGGCCAGCAGCAGCGGCAGAAACGGATCGTGGTTGATCTCGCCGGTCCAACAACCGTCGTAGCCCCGGCTCTCCAACGCCGCGGCCGCCGCGGGCACGCGCCGCAGATCACCGGGTACGCCCCGGTCGATCCTGAGACCGGACGCGCCACCGCAACCCATGACCGCAGACGCTACAGTAAGCAATTCAGTATGGTCAACGGCGGTAGGCTGAGCGGCCAAAGGCAAACGCCAGAGGAGTCTCTAGACGTGAGGACTGCGGTATGAACGATCCGGAGTGGAAAGAAACGCTCACCGACCTCGCCCGCAGGCGTGAGCACACCTACGGCATGGGTGGCCCCGAGCGACTGGCCAGACACCGCGGCAAAGGCAAGCTGGACGCCCGCGCGCGGATCGCGCGGTTGCTCGATCCCGGCACGTTCCAGGAGTTCGGCACGCTGGTCGGCGGCGACATCGCCGCCGACGGGCTGATCTCCGGCGCGGGCCGTATCGACGGGGCACCGGTCATGGTCGGCGCCGAGGACTTCACCACGCTGGCCGGCAGCATCGGCCCCGGCGGAAACTCCAAGCGGTACCGGCTGGCCGAGCTCGCGTTGCGCAACAAGGTTCCCCTGGTCATGTTGTTGGAGGGGGCGGGTTTTCGGCCCAGCGGGGAGCACTACGGGCGGACGCCGACCGATCTGATCGCGCAGGCGAAGTGCTCGGGAAAGGTACCGACGGTGTCCGCGGTGCTCGGCCCGTCGGCCGGCCACGGCGCCCTGGTCGCCCCGGTGTGCGATTTCACCATCATGAGCCGGCATGGGGCGATCTTCACGGCGGGGCCGCCGGTCGTGAAAGAGTCGACCGGCGAGGACATCTCGAAGGAAGACCTGGGCGGGCCGGATGTCGCGCTATCCAGTGGTGTGATCCACAACCACGCCGAGGACGACGAGACGGTGATCGACGACATCCGGCGCTATCTGTCGTACTTCCCGTCCAGCGCATGGTCGTACCCGCCGACCCGGCTCGCCGATGCGACCGCCGACCCGCGGCCGACACCGGAGATTCTCGACATCGTGTCCCGCGACAACCGCCACATCTACGATATGCGCGCGGTTCTGGACGAGATCGTGGACCGCCCCGACTGGTTCGAGGTGCAACCGAAGTTCGGCCGCGCCATCATCTGCGCGCTGGCCCATCTGGGCGGTTATCCGGTCGCCGTGGTCGCCAATCAGCCCCAGGTGCTGGCCGGTTCGATCGACGCCGACGCAGCAGACAAGGCCGCGCATTTCATCACGGTGGCCGACTCGTTCCACCTGCCGATCGTGTTCCTCGCCGACAATCCGGGCATGCTCCCGGGCAGCCAGTCCGAACGCAAGGGCGTGCTGCGCAGCGGGGCACGCATGTTCGCCGCCCAGACCGCGGCCACCACGCTCAAATTGCATGTCACGCTGCGCAAGGCGTTCGGCTTCGGCTCAATGGTCATGTCACTGCTGGGTTTTGACGACCAGGTGGCGACCTTCGCCTATCCCGGCGCGACCATGGGCGCGATGGGCGCGGCGGCCCTGAGTGCCGCAACGCACGCCGGTGAGGATTACTCCGAGGTGCTCAAGCGGATGGAGCTCGAAGCGTCCTTCCGATCGGCGGGTCATCTCGGCTTCGACGAACTCATCTCCCCCGAGGAAACCCGTAACGCGCTGCTGGCCGCCCTGCAGCACGGCGTCTTCAGCCGTCAGGCGGTGGCCGAGCCGGTGTCGCGCACCCTGATCATGCCGTGACCTTTCCTCGGCGAGCAGACACAAACCTGCCCGTTTCCCGGGAAAAGTAGGCAGTTTCACGTCTGCTCAGCGGTCCACCGGGTTGCGGCGCCCGACGATGAGCGGGTCGACCGGGGTGAACGGGAAGTCGGGCAGATCCTCGATGTGGGTGCCGAACGCCGCGGCCA
>NZ_JBSFPX010000093.1:0-27107 GCF_053588415.1 Mycobacterium sp. NPDC003449 | reverse complement strand
CCTCGAGGCCGCCACCCGCATCTGGACGCGACTTGCCCGCGGCCTGTATCCCGGTGATCAGGATGATCGGCGGCGCGGTAGCACTCATATGTTCTTCCTCCTCCGCGGCCAGCGTCTCACGGCGTCCAGCCACGCGACAGCAGGGCGGCCCGGGCCTGTTCGACGATGTCCGGGCCGTGGTCCTCCTTGATGACGTGAATGACGTGCCAGCCCAACCGCTGCAGTCTGCGGCCGACCTGGACATCGAGCGTGTACTGCCTACGGCTGGTCAGATGCTGCTCACCGTCGTATTCGGCGACCTTGAACTCCTCCCAGCACATATCGAGCCGGCGGACATACGAGCCGTCCTCGTCGACGACGACGAACTGGGTGCAGGGCCGCGGAAGCCCGGCATCGACGAACAGCAACCGAAGCCAGGTCTCTCTCGGCGACTCGGCACCCCCGTCAACCAGCGGCAGCGCGATCCCCAGCCGTCGCAGTCCACGCACGCCCGGGTGATGTTTCGCGATGAGTGCGACATCCTCGGCCGAGAACGCCCGGGCGTTCATCAGAGCGTCCAGCCGCTCGACCGCCTGATTGCGCGGCAATCGCCGGGCCAGGTCGAACGCGGTGCGCCCCGGTGTGGTCACCGGAATGCTCGCCACCATGGTGACCTCGTTCTCTGCGAGGGTGTCGTACCGGATGATCAGGCCGCGCTGGCGCCGGCCCGCCGCGACCACCTCGACCGGAATGTCGTCGTCGATGTACTGGGCCCCGTGCAACGCCGAAGCCGCCACCCCGGCGATCACCCCGCCCGTCGTGAGCGACGCGCCGGCGATTCGCTCATGCAGGCACACCGTGTGCTGGCGCGGCACATACACCCCGCGGTAGATCGCCCTGTAGCGGTGCCGCAGTTGCGCCTCGGTGAGCCGACCGGCGGCCACGGCGGCGCTGCCGACGAACGGAATACGCATACCCTTTGGACGCAGACCGTCCCGATTTGGCTCCGCCCTGCCCGAGTTCGACGAAAATGACGCGCCGTACGGGGCAGGCACGACGCTTTCGTCGAACTCGGCGCAGAGATAATGGCGCCATGGGTGCGTGGACCAGAAACCTCGGTGCCGTGACGGTTGTGGTCGGCGCCGGGCTGGCATGGTGTGAGTGGACAACTCGGCAGGCGTCACAGGAAGCGCTGCCCGCCGACGGTGCCGATCCCGGCCGCGTGCGGGACGGCGAGGCCGTTCTGGTGCTGGGCTGCCCCCAGCCCGTGCTGCATCGCTGGCGGGTCCGCATCGCCGTGCGCTCGACCGACCCGGCCAAGGCCCGGTTCATCTTCTCCGGCGCGGCCGTGCGCTCGAAACTGTCGGAAGCGCAGATGATGGCCAATTACGCCGTCGTGTCACTCGGGGTTCCGGCCGCCAACATCGTTCTCGAAGACCGGGCGACGACGACCGTGGAGAACATCCAGAACTCGATCCCCGAATTGGCCGATGCGCCGGCGATCAAGATCGCGTCGAACACCTTTCACGCGCGCCGGGCCCGCCACATCCTGCACGACGAATCACCGCAACTGGCCGCACGTCTGGTCCGCACCCGCGACTACATCCCTTGCGAATGGGGCCTGCTGCACGCGCTCATGGCCGTGCATGAGTTGCTGCGTGCGCGGGTGCGCCGGCGGTAACGCGGCCGGTATCACGCAGCCAGAAGAACGTCGACATGCAACGGTGCGCACAGCTCGATCAGCCACAGTTGGTCGGCACCGGTGGCGAAAAGCCGTGCGAAGCCGGTGTCCTGCGTGAACGAGTCACCGCACGTATCACCAAAGAACACATAAGCTTTGGCGTCGTTGCACAACCTCGACATCCAGACAAGACCGTCGAGGCCGGCATCGTGGGCGGCGCGGGCCCACGCGATGGTTTCGGGATATGTGTCGGCTCCGCTCGCGGTGACCTCGTCGGCGGTCACCTTGAGCCGACGCAGCCCGAGCCCGTGCAGGACGCCGACCGTGATCGGATGGCTAACCTCCAGTCGTGCCATCACGGTCCGCGAGTACTTGTCGTACGGGAGGATGCCTCCACTGACCGGGACGTCGTGCAGCAGCGTCTCCGCGACGGCGGCTTCCTCGGCCGCCGCCGCGTACAGCACCGGAACCGCGGGCGCACCGAAGAAGGCAAATCGGGTGGGTGCGCCGAACCCAGGGTTGAAGGTGGTCGCCGAGCGGCCTTCGGCCGCGGTGAAGACCCGGTACAACCGGGTCCCCACATCGAGTTTCGCGGTCTGCGCGTTGAAGGGCTTGGGTGGGGCGGGTGTCACCACTGGACCGTCCACGCCGCCATGGCCGTGTCTACGACCCGGTCGGGGTCGACCGCCAGCAGATCGACGGGCCGCCGGCCGCCGAGATAGGTACTCGGCGCACACAGCCACTGCACGACGCCGTTCTCCGACCACCCGAGTTCTGCTGCGAGGTCACGCAGTCGGCGGATCACAGGAAGCGGCCGTCCGTCGGCGTCGAACTGGAACCCCGGAAACAGCGTCTGGTGCCCGCGCATGATCGCCAGCAGTGACCTGTCGCGGCGGGCGGCGGCGGCGAGATTGCGCGGAGCCGAGGACCGCGAGCCCAACCGCCTGCCCGCCTCCGCGCTGGTCAGCAATCCGAACTCGGCGCCGATCCGGTCGTAGAGGTTCAGTTCGGCCTGCACGGCCCGTGCCACCGCCGGTTCGGCATAGACCCGGACCGATTCCAGCGCCTGGCCAAGTGCCGCAGCACCCTCCCGGATCCGGTGGGCCGCGTCGACCAAGTGATCGTGGGCAGCGGTCACGGCCACTCACCCCACTCGAACATGCGGATCATGCATTTCAGGATACTGCACGAATCGCATGTCTCGCCGACCGCGAAGTCGGCGTGGGGGCAAACGTCAGCGGCGGCGTGAACGCAGATAGTCCCCGACCACCGCGGCACCCAGCCCGTCGAGATCCGGCACCACCACCCGGCCGCCGACCCGCCGGGCCACCTGGTCGATGAACCTGGCCAGACCCGGATCGCTGCCCAGCCGGAAGATGGTCACCTGCGCACCGATGCGCGACACCTCGTCGAACCCGCGCACCGTGTGGGCGATGGTCCGCGGATGCGGCGGGTAGTCGAAGAACACCTCGGCACCCTCGTCGTAACCCTCCAGGTGCGCGGTCGGCTCACCGTCGGTGACCACCAGCACCACCGGCTGGGCGTTGGGGTGGCGGCGCAGGTGCCGGGTCGCCAACGCCAGCGCGTGATGCAGATTGGTGCCCTGTTCGTAGACGCCCTCCAGGGCGGTCAACTCGGCCGCGTTCACCGTCCTGGCGTAGCGGCCGAAGGCGATGATCTGCAGTGCGTCGGACCGAAAACGGGTCGACACCAGATGGTTCAGCGCCAGCGCGGTGCGCTTCATCGGCAGCCAACGGTTCTCCATCACCATCGAGAACGAGGTGTCCACCAGCAGCGCCACACACGCCTGGGTGCGGGTCTCGGTCTCCGAGATCTCCACATCCTCGACGCTGATCTTGAGCGGGCGCTCGATGGTGCCCGTACCGGCTTCGCGCAGCACCGCATTGGTCACCGTCCGGGTGACGTTCCACGGTTCGGTGTCACCGAACTGCCAGGGCCGCGTCGCCCCGGTCAACTCCCCGGCCGCCCCGGCCCTGCGCGTGTCACGCTCCCCGTGCCGACCCGACAGTTGTTGTGCCACATCGCGCAACGCGGTCTGGCCGAGCTGGCGCATGGCCTTCGGCGAGAGCCGCCACTGCCCGTCCGAGCCGCGATCCAGAAAGCCCTGATTGACCAGGGCCCGCTCCAGCTCGGCCAGCGTCCGGGCGTCGACCGCGGCCTCATCGCCCAACTGGCGGGCCAGCGCGTCGAGGTCGACATCGTCCATCGTCGCACCGGCGTAACTCTGCGACAACGCGTCGGCGAGCTGCTCCAGCTCACCGATGTCGGCCAGCGCCTGCGCGCCCTCCCCCATACCCATCGGATTGTCCCCGGAGAACCGCTGCGAACCGGCCCAGTCCTCCCCTGGCCGGGCCGCCTGCAGGTGGGCGTCCAGCCGGTTCAGCGCATTCATCAGCGATGGTGAGCCAAAAGCCTGCTGCGCCAAGGAATCCAGCTCGGCCCGCTGCTGTTCGGACAGGCTGTTGCGGAACCGCTGAGCCGCGGCGGCCCGCTGGGCCAGCGAGTCCAGCAACTCGTCGATGTTCTGCGGATTCTCCGGGAAGAACTCGCCGTGCTTGTCCATGAAGTCCTCGAAATCTTGTTGCGAGTCCTTCCCTTGGGCATGCTTGTCCAGCAGGTCGTTGAGGTCGTCGAGCATCTCGTTGACTCGCTGCCGGTCCTCGTCGGTGGCGTTCTCCAACGCCTGCTTCATCCCGGCGAACCGCTGGTCGAGCATCTCCCGGCCGAGCAGATCCTTGATCTGCTCGTACTTTTCGCGTGCCTGGGGGCTACGCCAGTCGTATTCGGACAGCTCCTGCACGGCCTTGGCCGGCGACGGCGAGAGCGCCTCCATCTGCATCTCACCGAACCGGGCATCGTCGTCGAGGGCCCGGGCCAGCTCCTTGCGCTCGGCCAAAACCGCCTCGTCGAGCAGCTTCTTGATCTCCTGCAGGGTGCCGTCGAGGTTGTTGCGCTGCAACAGTTCCCGACGCCTGCGGTTGGCCTCGGCGGCCAGCCGGTCGGCGCCGCGCATATCGGCCGTGCCGCGGCGCATCAGCTCCTGCATGGCGCGCCGCGGCGACGAGCCCTCCATCACGTTCTGACCGATCTGCTCGAGCGCATCGCGCAGATCGATCGGCGGCGCCAGCGGATCCGGCCCGCCCGTGTACCGGGAATACCGCGAGGTATGCCCGGTGTGTCTAGCCATAGACCGTCTCGCCCTCCCCCGACACCTTGTCGATGCGTTTCGCGAGATAAAGCGCTTCCAGGGCCAATTCGACCGCCGAGGCCCGCTCGCCGATCGACACCGCACCCAACCGGGACGCGACCGCGTCGAGCGCGGGCAGGTCCGGCAGCGCCGCCAGCACGTCCTTGGCCGACACCCGCTCACCGGTGGTCACCGGGGAGCCCTCCTCGACCGCGGCCACCACCGGGCCGACGTCGATACCGCCCAGCAGACGCTGTGCGGTGTCGGCCGTGGCGCGCCGCAGCAGATGCTCCAGCACGGCCTGCTCGCGGCCCTCCTCGCCGGTCTCGAACTCCAGCTTGCCGCGCAGCACGTCGATCACCGTGCCCAGGTCCACCACCCGGGCCACCGGATCGTCCTCGCCGAGGATCGCCGACCGGTGCCGGGCCGAGGCCGCGACGGTCTCGGCGGCGGCGATCGCGAACCGGGCCGACACGCCCGACCGCTGATCGATCGAGTTCGATTCACGCAGATTGCGTGCAAACCGGGCCAGCACCGCCAGCAGGTAGTCGGGCACCTCGGCGGCCAGGTGCGCCTCCTGGCGAATCACGCCGACCTCGTGGTCGAGCTCCAGCGGGTAGTGCGTGCGGATCTCGGCGCCGAACCGGTCCTTGAGCGGGGTGATGATGCGGCCCCGGTTGGTGTAGTCCTCCGGGTTGGCGCTCGCGACCACCAGGACGTCGAGCGGCAGCCGCAGCGTGTAGCCGCGGACCTGGATATCGCGCTCCTCCATCACGTTGAGCATCGACACCTGGATCCGCTCGGCCAGGTCGGGCAGCTCGTTGACGGCCACAATGCCGCGGTGCGCCCGCGGGATCAGCCCGTAGGCGATCGTTTCCGGGTCACCCAGGCTGCGACCCTCGGCCACCTTGATCGGGTCGATATCGCCCACCAGGTCGGCCACGCTGGTGTCCGGGGTGGCCAGCTTCTCGGTGTAGCGGTCGCTGCGGTGCCGCCACTCGATCGGCAGGTCCTCACCCGAATCGGCGGCCCGGCGGATCGACTCGGGGGTGATCGGGCTGTACGGGTGCTCGCCCAGCTCGGAGCCGGCGATCACCGGCGTCCACTCGTCGAGCAGCCCGGTCAGCGCGCGCAGCAGGCGGGTCTTGCCCTGGCCGCGCTCACCGAGCAGCACCACATCGTGCCCGGCGATCAGCGCGCGTTCCAGCTGCGGGATGACGGTGTCCTGGAAACCGAGAATCCCCGACCACACGTCCCGGCGCTCGGCCAGCGCGGACAGCAGGTTCTCCCGGATCTCGGCCTTCACACCCCGCTCGCGATGACCGGAGGCACGCAACTCACCGAGGGTGCGGGGCAGATCGCCGGCGGCGGGTGGCCGGCGACCGTCGTTTCTGGGTTGACTCACCACACCCACGCTACGACTGCCGAGCCCGATCAGCATTGCTACCCGGTTGACATGGGGTCTCGATCCGCCGCCAAAGTCGTGGGCGCCGCCGTCCGCCCGGTAGTCTTCGCCCATGCCGTTGGCTAGCGGTCAGGTCTTCGCGGGGTTCACCATCGTGCGGTTGGTGGGCACCGGTGGCATGGGCGAGGTATACCTGGCATCCCACCCGCGGCTGCCGCGTGAGGATGCCCTCAAGGTGCTGCCCACGACCGTCAGCGCCGACGACGAGTTCCGGCAGCGGTTCATCCGCGAGGCCGATATGGCCGCGACGCTGTGGCACCCCCACATCGTCGGTGTGCACGACCGCGGCGAGTTCGAGGACCGGTTGTGGATCTCGATGGACTACGTCGACGGTCACGACGCGGCGCGGCTGCTGCACGACGAGTTCCCGTCCGGTATGCCCGCCGACGACGTGGTCGAGGTCGTCACCGCCGTCGGCGACGCCCTGGACTACGCGCACCAGCGCAAGCTGCTGCACCGCGACGTCAAACCGGCCAACATCCTGCTGACCGGTAAACAGGGTTCCAAGCGGCGGATCATGCTCACCGACTTCGGCATCGCGCGCCGCGCCGACGAGGTCAACGGGCTCACCTCCACCAACATCACGGTGGGCTCGATGTCCTACACCGCACCCGAGCAGTTGATGGGCCAGCCGCTCGACGGCCGGGCCGACCAGTACTCGCTGGCCGCCACCGCCTACCGGCTGTTCACCGGGGCCCCGCCGTTCGCACACAGCAATCCCGCGGTGGTAATCAGTCACCACCTGAATTCGCCGCCGCCCAAGCTGGGTGACACCAAACCCGAGCTGGCCGTGTTCGATTCGGTCATGTCCAGGGCGCTGTCCAAGGACGCCAAGGACCGCTACGACACCTGCCACGACTTCGCCGTCGCGCTGGCCGAGGCCGCGACGCGCACCGTGCCCACCCCACGCAGGGTGGCGACCCCGGTTGCCCCGCCGGCATCGCCTGCGCCGCGGGTCGCTGCCCCGCCGATGCCCGCGCCGCCGACCCCGTCCCGCCCTCCGACCCCGGCTGCCCAGTCGGCCCCGCCGACCATGCCCCTGGCTGCGCAGCCCCTCCCCCCGGTCCCGCTCTCGCCGTCCAACCCGCGCCCCGTCACACCGCAGGAGCCACCGGTGTTCACCTCATCGTGGGCCGGCACCGACGACGCGTCCCACCAGCCGCCCGGGCCGCCGAGCTCCAACTTCGCCCCGCCGCCACTGCCGTACACGACATCGCCCCGCAAAACCGGCAAGCGGCGCAAGTTACTGATCGCGGCCGCCGCGGTCGGCGCGGTGGTGCTGTTGGTCGGCGGCATCGCCCTGGCCGTGACATCGGGCGGCGACGACGCCGGTTCGGACACCACCACCTCCGCGCAGGCCTCCGAGCCGTCCGCCGAGGCCGAGACCACCGTGCCGGCCACCCCCGCGCCGCCCGGCGGACACCGCTACACCATCGCCGACTACATCCGCGAGAACAAGATCGCCGAAACACCCATGCACCGCGGCGATCCCGGATCCCCGACGTTGGAACTGCCCACCCCGCCCGGATGGGTCGACGCCGGAACCCGCACCCCGGCCTGGGCGTACTCGGCGATCGTGAATGACGGTGTCAATCCCCAGGATCCGCCTTCGGTGATCTCACTGATCTCCAAGCTGGGCGGCAACGTCAACCCCGACAAGCTGCTCGAGTTCGCCCCCAACGAGCTGCAGAACCTCACCGACTACCAGCCGATCGGCGCGATCACCAAGGGCATGCTGGCCGGTTTCCCTTCGGTGCAACTCGGCGGCTCCTACGTCAAGGACGGCAAGCGCAGGGCCATCACCCAGAAGACGGTCGCGGTGCAGGGCCCCGGCGGCACCTTCGTCCTGCAGATCAACGCCGACTCGACCTACCGCGACTTCCAGGCCCTGGTCGATGTCAACAAGGTGATCAACGAGCAGGCCACCATCACGCCATAGGGCTCTTACGGGGCGAAGTTGTTGCGCCGTTTTCCACCGCGGGGTCGCTGCGCCACGGTTTTCACAGCCCTGGGGTAGAAAACGGCGAGATCCCGCGCCGGGTGAACGCTTCACGCACCCGATGCAGGACATAGGCCTTGCTGTGCTCGGTGACAACGTGGATATCGATCCAGCCTTCACGTTCGATGATGGCGTTTCGCCCGATGTCATGCACATATCGCGGTCGGTCCGAGGCGTGGTGTTTACCGTCGTAGTCCAGACCTATCTTGGCGTCCGGATAACCCATATCGATGAACGCCTCGTCGACACCGTCGCTGACCCTGATCTGGGTACCCGGACGCGGATAGCCCGCGTCGATCAGTACCAGCCGCAGCCGGCTCTCCTGGGGCGACTGTCCGCCGG
The DNA here is from genome assembly GCF_053588415.1 of Mycobacterium sp. NPDC003449. Classification (NCBI taxonomy): domain Bacteria; kingdom Bacillati; phylum Actinomycetota; class Actinomycetes; order Mycobacteriales; family Mycobacteriaceae; genus Mycobacterium; species Mycobacterium sp. NPDC003449. The sequence continues at coordinate 18,433 of NZ_JBSFPX010000093.1, read as the reverse complement.
GATCCATCAAAGCGAGGGCTGTTCGGGCGCTTCGGATTCCCCGCAGGCCTCGATACCGCGCCGCCAGTTCGAGCACCTGTCCACATTCGACACCCGTCGCCGCGGCGAGTGCGTCGAGGTGGGCGACCGCGGCATCGCGCGGAAAGAATCGTGCCAGATCCAGCGCCGTCCGCAGCGGCGTGGTGACCCGGAAATCACCGATCCGGCAGATCTCGTCCGGCCCGATGCGCTCCTCGCGGACGACGATTCCAGGCCTGCGCCGCCCGTGATCGGTGATCAGTTCCACCGGGGTACCCACGTCGACCCAATTCGCGCCGTGCAGCGCCGCGGCGGCCCGCCCGGCGATGATGGCCCGCCGCCCGCTCCACAGCCACGCGGCCGTGATATCGGCCTGCACCGTTCGCACGCCGGCCTTCGGCAGGTAGACGCGTGGCTGAGTCGCCGCGTATCGCCATCGCAGCTGTCCCCGGGTCAGTCCGCCCGCGGCGAGAGCTTCCGGCCCGATGAATGGGGTGTTCATGGCTGCGATGGTCGGCAGCGCGGCCGACCGATCTGCCCCCGCCAAGCCTCGCCGCGATCCCGGCTGGGGATGAACGCCACGCTGTGCATCGGCGGGCATCGCGCCGATTTCTACCCCAGGGTCGCTACAAGACGAGTTTCACAGCCCTGGGGTAGAAAACGGCGCAGCAGCGGCCCGGGAAAACTCAGTGGGCGAAATGCCGAGCGCCGGTGAGGTAGAGCGTGATGCCTGCGGCTTCGGCGGCAGCGGTCACCACATCGTCGCGCATCGACCCGCCCGGATGCACGATCGCCTTCACCCCGGCCTCGGTGAGAGTTTCCAGCCCGTCCGGGAACGGGAAGAACGCGTCGGAGGCCGCGACCGCACCCGGCACCCGGTCGCCACCGCGCTGCACCGCCAGTTTCGCGGCGTCGACCCGGTTCACCTGACCCATGCCGACGCCAACCGTAGCCCCGCCGGCGGCCACCACGATCGCATTCGACTTCACCGCCCGGCAGGCCCGCCACGCGAAGGTCAGATCGGCCAGCGTCCGCTCGTCGGCGGGGTCACCGGTGGCCAGGGTCCAGTTGTTCGGATCGTCGCCCTCGGCGTCGAGCGCATCGCGCTGCTGCACCAGCACACCGCCGCTGATCTGCCGCAGCTCGACACCACCGACCAGCGGCTCGGAGGCGACCAGGATGCGAATGTTCTTCTTGCGGGCCAGGATCTCCACCGCGCCCGCCTCATACGCCGGGGCGATGATCACCTCGGTGAAGATGTCGGCGACCGTCTCGGCCATTTCGACGCTCACCTCGGTGTTGGCCGCGATGACCCCGCCGAACGCGCTCAGCGGATCGCATTCGTGGGCCTTGCGGTGCGCGTCGGCCACCGACTCCGAGGAGACCGCGATCCCGCACGGGTTGGCATGCTTGATGATCGCCACGCAGGTCTGCTCATGGTCGAACGCGGCCCGCCAGGCGGCGTCGGCGTCGGTGTAGTTGTTGTAGGACATCTCTTTTCCGTGCAGCTGCTCGGCCTGCGCCAGACCCGGCCACGCGGAATCGTCCCGGTACACCGCGGCCTGCTGATGCGGGTTCTCCCCGTAGCGCAGTACCGCGCTGCGGTGCCAGGTGCCCGCGAACCACCGCGGCAAGGCCGCCGGCGCCGCATCGTCTTCGGGGGCCAGGGTCGTCTCCATCCAGCCGGCCACCGCGACGTCGTATTCGGCGGTGTGCCGGAAGGCCAAGGAAGCCAGCCGCTTTCGCTCGTCGAGGGTGAAACCGCCGGCCCGCACCGCGGCCAGCACCCCGTCGTAGCCGATCGGGTCGACCACCACGGCCACGCTGGGATGGTTCTTGGCGGCGGCCCGCACCATCGACGGCCCGCCGATGTCGATCTGCTCGACGCATTCGTCGACCGACGCGCCGGACTCGACGGTCTCGGAGAACGGGTAGAGATTGACCACCACCAGTTCGAACGCCTCGACGTCGAGTTCCTGCAGCGCGGCAAGGTGTTCGGGCTTGCGGGTGTCGGCCAGCAGCCCGGCGTGCACCCGCGGGTGCAGGGTCTTCACCCGGCCGTCGAGCACCTCGGGAAAACCAGTCACCTCTTCCACCGGGGTGACCGGAACACCGGTTCCGGCGATGGTTTTCGCGGTCGACCCGGTCGAGACGATGGTGACGCCCGCCTCGTGCAGGCCGCGGGCCAGATCGGCGAGGCCGGTCTTGTCGTAGACACTGATCAACGCTCGCCGGATCGGTTTCTTATCGCTCACGCTATGGTCGCCTTTCGTCCGGTCCAGGTCACGCCGCGGGTCGCCAGCGCGGCCAGCACGTCCACCAGCAGCCGTCGTTCGACGACCTTGATGCGTTCGTGCAGAGTCTCTTCTGTGTCGTCGTCGTGGATCGCGACCGGCTGCTGCGCCAGGATCGGCCCGGTGTCCATGCCCGCGTCGACCAGATGCACCGTGCACCCGGTGATCCGCACCCCGTAGGCCATCGCCTCGGGCACGGCGTGCGCGCCGGGAAACGCGGGCAGCAACGCCGGGTGGGTGTTGACCACCCGGCCCGGGAAGCGGGCCAGGAACTGCGGGCCGAGGATCTTCATGAACCCGGCCGACACCACCAGATCCGGCCGGTGCTCGGCGGTGGCCGCGGTGACCGCGGCGTCCCAGGCCGCCCGGTCGGGATGATCGCCGAGGCGCACGGTGTAGGAGGGGACGCCGGCGCCCGCCGCGATGTCGAGTGCCGCGCACGCGCGGTCGGTGCCGACGGCGACGACGCGCGCCGGGTAATCGCCCACGGCGGCGTCCAGTAGCGATGCGAGCAACGACCCGGTACCCGAAGCCAGCACTACCAGCCGTGCCGGTGCGCTCGGGGGCACACGTAACGGTTGCTGCACGCGCTGCAGCCTAGTCGGCCCGGCCCCTCGGGTTGTCGTCGGACACGTCCTCGTCGGCGATCTCGTCCACCAGGAAGTGATCCTCGGGATCCTCATGCGGGTCGCGCGGCAGGTCCGGGGGAAGGGCCGAAACCTCCTCGGCCGACCACGACACCAGCGGCTCGTCGGGCAGGTCGACCTCCTCGACGTCGAGCGGCTCCTGCTCCTGCGGGGCGTCCTCGCGCTCCTCCTCGAGCTCGCGCGGGGAGTCGTCGGCGTCCTCGTACCCGTCGTCCTCGTAGTCGTACTCGTCGTAGTCGTACTCGTCTTCGGGTTCCGGCTCCGGCTCGGGTTCCGGTGCGGGCGCGGCGACCGGCTTGACCCGGCGCGCAATGCCACCCGCCATCGCCACCGTCAGCCCGCCGATACCGGCGAACCAGAGGAACACCGCGGGCCCGAACGTGGCCTGGTCGACACCGACCTCACCGAAATTGCCGAGCCGCCCGCTGCCGGCGTGGCCCAGCACGGCCATCGTCACGGCCGCCGCCGCCGCGGCCACCGCGACCTTGCCCATCGCGGGAAGCAGGGGCAGCGGCCGACGGGCACACTGCTGGCCGAGCGCGACCGCCGCGGCCGCCCCGATGATCAGCAGCGCCACCCACACCGGGCCCAGACCGGGCCCCGGCACCGCCGCCAGCACCGGCACGGCGGGGATATCGCCGCCGAGCACCGTGAACGAACTGAACGTGGCCAGGCCGATATGGGCGCTGGAGCCCACCGCCATCGCCGAGGTGCCGACGATCACGTTGGGGATGTAGAGCATCGACAGCAGGGTCAGGCTGAACTGCCCGAACACACTGTCGGTGATGGCGTACAGATCGTGCATGGTGCCCCAATGCACGATCAGCGATATGGCCGTCACCACCCCGGACAACCCCAACAGGGCGAGCAGCCCGGCGACGGCGGCCCGAAACGCGTCGGGCAGCCAAGCCGGCACGGGTGCGGATGCCAGCATGCGGCGGCCGACCTTGGACGCCACCCCCAGCGCCGCGCCGATCGCATGGACCAGCAACACGCCCCAGAAGGCCCGCAGGGCGCTCGGGGTCTGCAGCTCGGTGATCACCGACGCGGCGTCGTGGATGACCGCCAGCAGGATCGCCGCGATCAGCAGCGGCCCGCCGAGTGCGGAGGCCACCACCCAGCGGGTGACCAGCCAGGACGAGTTGGGGGCGGTCGCGGCCGCCGTGGTCCGCGCGGTGCCCCAGACCATCACCAGCACCGGCAGCAGCGGCATCACCCCGAGCTCGCGGCCGCCGATCGTGACCGGCACCTGATGCACACCCAGCCACATGCTGGCGATCGCGCCGAACGCGCCCGTCATATCGCTGTTGGAGATCAGCAGCTGCAACAGCACCACTGCGGCGATGACGACCAACGCCACCACGGACGGCCCGAATGCGACCCGAAGCAGCTCACGCGCCTGGCGGGTGCCGACTGGCCGGTTTTCCACTAGCTGGGCCACTCCTCGTTGATCTCGCGCGCGCCGGTCACGCACGCGCGGATCAGCTTACGACGACGAGGAGCCGGATTGCGGTGAGGACGGCGGCTGTGCCTGCGGCGGCGTCGGAACCTGGGTGGTCGTAGCCGTGGACGGCGTCTGCTGCTGTTGCGGCTGGCCGTAGGTGGGGAAACCGGTGGGCGGGGTGGGCGGACCGCTCTGCTGACCACCCTGCGGGGCGCCCTGCTGGCCGACCGTGCCGAAACCGCCGGTGTTCGAGCCGCCGGGGTAGCCGCCGTACTGCGACGGGTAGCCGGGACGCTGTCCCGGTCCCTGCTGCTGGTAGGGCTGCCCGCCGGGCTGGGGCTGGTTGTGCTGACCGTAGTACTGCGACGGGCCGCCGTACTGGCCGTACTGCGGCTGCTGCTCATACCGGGGCTTGGGGGCGGGCGGCGTCACCACACCCGTTTCGAGCAGCAACGCACCGATGGCGGCGAACGTCTGGATCAGGGTGAGCGCCAGGATGGTGTACAACGCCCAGCCGGCGTCGCCCTCCGCCGCCACGACCACATAGATCACCTGAAGGAACGCGGCCAGCGACAGCACGGCGGCGATCCCGGTGTAACCGCTCTGCTTGGGCAGCAGACCGACACCGGCGATCAGGCCCGCGATCAGGGTCAACAGGATCAGCACGGACACCACCGCGCTGGCGAACACGAGCTGTTTGTCGAGGCCGAAGCTCACCAGGAACGCGATCACACCGGCGCCGGCAGCCGTCGCCAGCAGGATCTCGGCCAGATTGCTCTCGCCTTCGGCGGCGGGCACGCCGGGAACGGCGGCCGGGCTCTTGGCGAACTGCTGGGTTACGTCGTATTGGGATCCCGACTGCGGTGCGGGCGGGTACCCGGGGTTGTTGGGCGGGTAGGTCATGACCTCTCCTGTGCTGATCGAGCGTCGCGTCCTGCGTTCCGGATGCGGACCGTGAGCGATTCGGCCTTCCACGCTAGCGCACCTACATGTGTGCAGGGCACACGCTCCTGGTGTCAGACAGGTCTCAAGCCGATACCAAAACCGGTGCGTCTGCCGAATCCCGTTCGGCCGCCTCGATTTCGCGGACCAGCGGCAGCACCTTGGCCCCGAAATACTCGATTTCCTCCTGGAAGTGCAGGAAACCGCCGAGGATCAGATCGACGCCGCGTTTGCGATACGCCGCAATGCGTTCCGCGATCTGCTCGGGGGTGCCGATCAGTTGGGTGCGGAAGCCGTCGTTGTACTGCACCAGGTCCTCGAAGCTGGAGTCGGCCCACATCCCCTTCTTGTCGGCCGTGGAGTTGCCGGCCTGCTGCACCGCGCTGCGGAAGCCCTCGACGGCCGGCCGGTTGGCCTTGGCGATGATCTCTCGCAGCGTCTCCTTGGCTTCTTTTTCTGAGTCGCGGGCGATGATGAACCCGTTGAGCCCGAACCTCACTTCCCGGTCCGCACTGCGAGCGTGCTCACGCACGTCGACCAGCTGCTCGGTGAGGCCGTCGAAATCCTTGCCGTTGGAGAAGTACCAGTCGGCGTAGTGGCCGCCGTTGCGCCGCGCCGCCGCCGAGTTGCCGCCCTGGAAGATCTCCGGGTTGGGCCGCTCGGGGGTGTTGAGCGGTTTGGGCTTGAGGGTGAAATCGTGGATGCGGTAGAAGTCGCCGCGGAAGTCCACCTCGTCCTCGGTCCAGATCTTGCGCAGCACCTGCAGGAACTCGGCGCTGCGCCGGTAACGCTCGTCGTGCTCCAGCCACGGCTCACCGAGGTGGGTGAACTCGTCCTTGAACCAGCCCGAGACCACGTTGACCGCGAACCGGCCATTGCTCAGGTGATCGGCCGTCGCGCCCAGCTTGGCCAGCACACCAGGGTGCCACAACCCGGGATGCACGGCCGCGATGACCTTGAGTTTCTGGGTGGCCAGCAGCAGCGCGAGGCTGAAGCTGGTGGACTCATGCTGATATTCGGCGCCGTAGCTGGCCTCGTAGCGGACCTGGCTCAGCGCGTACTCGAAGCCGTTGACCTCGGCGGTCCTGGCGAGCGTGGCGTTGTAGTCGTAGTTCCAGTCGGTGCGCTGCTCGATATCGCTGGTGACCAGGCCGCCGCTGACGTTGGGCACCCAGTAGGCGAACTTGACGTGGTCGGCGATGCGTTCGGTCGTCATGGCTGCATGGCACCAGGCGGGCAGACGGGCGTCACCGGTATCGATCCGCGTGAATCGAACATCCGCTTGCCCTTCAGACTAGAACACGTTCTAATTCTTGACATGGACTATGGGCTCGTTCTCTTCACCAGTGACCGCGGCATCGCACCGGCCTCGGCGGCCAAGCTCGCCGACGACCACGGCTTCACCACGTTCTACGTGCCCGAGCACACCCACATCCCGATCAAGCGCGAGGCCGCCCACCCCACCACCGGGGACGAGTCCCTGCCCGACGACCGCTATATGCGCACCCTCGATCCGTGGGTGTCGCTGGGCACCGCGTGCGCGGTGACCTCACGGGTGCGGTTGTCGACGGCCGTCGCGCTGCCCGTCGAACACGACCCGATCACGCTGGCCAAATCCATCGCCACACTCGATCACCTGTCCGGCGGCCGGGTTTCGCTGGGTGTCGGATTCGGTTGGAACACCGACGAACTCGCCGACCACAAGGTGCCGCCGGGCCGGCGCCGCACCATGCTGCGCGAGTACCTGGAAGCGATGCGGGCGCTGTGGACCTCCGAAGAAGCCTCCTACGACGGCGAATTCGTGAACTTCGGCCCGTCGTGGGCGTGGCCCAAGCCGGTCCAGTCCCACATCCCGATCCTGGTCGGCGCGGCGGGTAACGAGAAGAACTTCAAGTGGATCTCGCGGTCCGCCGACGGCTGGATCACCACGCCCCGCGATTTCGACATCGACGAGCCGGTCAAGCTGCTGCAGGACACCTGGGCCGCGGCCGGGCGCTCCGGGGCACCGCAGATCGTGGCGCTCGACTTCAAACCCGATGCCGACAAGCTGGCCCACTGGCGCGAGCTCGGGGTGACCGAGGTGCTGTTCGGTCTGCCCGACAAATCCGAGTCCGAGGTGGCCGGCTACGTGGAGCGGTTGGCGGGCAAGCTGGAGCTTCTGGCGCCGAGTTCGACGTAATCGTCGCGAATTCTCGACGCGAACGACGTTTTCGTCGAACTCGCGGGCCCGGGTCTAGGCCGGTGTGGCCTGGTTGCCCTGCTCGGTGGAGCGCACCGCGATCGCCGCGCCGAGCGGGTCACCGTCGGACATCAGGGCGACCAGCGCCTCGTCGGTGGTGGTGGCCAGGAAGCGGCTGCCGTCAGCGTCGAGTCGGCCGATGATGATGCCGGTGCGCGGCGTCCAGTCGTAGCGGACGGTGTAGGTCTCGATCGTCCCGGTTCCGTCGACGTTCTCGGTGACAGCGACCTGCGGCGCGTCGGCGACCCGCTCCTGCAGGGCGGCGCTGTTGTCCGGCACCCACTCGGCGGGCTCGGTCGAATAGATGCCGACCGAGTACTTGCTGGCGATGCCGCCGTTGGCCCCGATCAGCGCGAATTGGCCCGGCTTGTCCCGCATTTCACCGACCGCCTCGGCGATCGCGTGCAGCGAATAGTTGTTTCCCGGGCCGCCGAAGAACGGCAGACCGCCGGTGAGCGTCAGCCCGCGCTCGTCGTCGGCGGCCAGCCCGGTGCCGTCGCAGATGTTGAACACCGGGAACGGGAAGCAGCTGTAGAGGTCGAAGGCGGCCACCCGGTCCAGTCCGATCCCGGCCACCCGCAGCGCCTCGCCGACCGCGGCCACCGAGGCCGGGCTCGCGCCGATATCGGCGCGCTCCAACAACTTCTGCTCCTTCATATCGGCGTGCCCGCGCAGGTACACCCACTTCTCCTCGGGCACACCGAGTCTGCGCGCCGCCTCGACCGACATCAGCAGCGCGGCGGCACCCTGATTGACCTGGTCGCGGGCCACCATCAGACGCGGATACGGATCGCAGATCATCCGGTTGCTCGCAGTGACGGTGGCCAGCTCCTCGGCCGACCGCTCGGTGGGTGTCGACGAAAACGGGTTCTTGGCGGCGACTTTCGAGAACGGCTCGAACAGATCGGCCATCTGAGTGCGGTAGTCGGCGACCGAAAGGCCGAGCCGGGCGCGACGGGCGTTCTCCAGCAGCCCGTACTGCACCGGGGCACCGATCAGGCCGTGGGTGATCGTGTACTTGTCGAAGATGCCGTCGTAGCCGTAGCCGCGGTCCTCCAGCTGGCCGTCGACGGTCTCGGAGTGGTCGGGTTTATCGTCCCGGTCGGCGAAATAGCGCAGGCTGGAAGTGTTCTCCGAACCCATCACCATGACCACGTCGGCCGTGCCCGCAGCGATCGCGCCGGCGAACTCGGTGACCAGGTGCTGCGGGCTCTGCCCGCCGATCACCTCCAGTACGGCGCGGGCCGGGTCGGCGCCGATCCGCCTGGCGACCGAGCGCGGATAGTTGTTCGATTTCCCGAGCGGGGCCGGGGTGCGCCCGGAGATCTCGAACTGGCGGGTACCGGCGATGGTGTCGATGGCCGTGGCGACCGCGTCGACGTCGGCCCCGGTGTCCCGCAGTGCCGCGCGGACGGCCTCGGTGGCGAGTTCCACGGCGGACATGCCGCGGTAGTCGTCGTCGAGACGCTCGGTGAACTGCCCGACGCCGACGATAACGGGGGTGCGCGGATCGACCACGGAACAACCTCCTGACACGTGTCAATTCGCCAGGCTAACGGATTGCCGAGGAGGGGTCGCCGTCGGGCGTGGAGGCGGGACTTCTAGTCCTCGCGATGTCGGCGGTATTCGTACCGCTCACACCACGCCTGCCCATCGCGGACCGCCACCGCGAAACACACCAGGGTGAACACTGCGAGTACGCAGTAGAGCCAGAGCATATGCGTCACAGCCAATCTGTCTTGCGCCAAACTGGTTCCGGTTCATGCAGTTGTCTACGGCCGATTGTCCGTCACCTGGGCGCGACGATTGCGGACCTGGGGCGTGTCGCGGCCACTTTTTCGTGCGACACCTTGACGAGCCTGTCACTTAGTGACATTGTGGTGTTGTCACTAAATGACAGGAGGTGGTGACGATCAGCGACGCACAGAACGAGAAGCAGGCCGAGGCGCGGTTGGCGGTGTCCCGGATCGCCGCCGCCCTGTTCTGGGAACACGGGGTGTCCGGGACGAGCGGGGACGACATCGCGGCGGCCGCCGGGCTGTCGACCCGCACGATCTGGCGCTATTTCCGGACCAAGGAAAGCTGTGTCGAGCCCCTGCTCGCGAAGTCGGCCGACCGGTTCCTGGCCAGTGCCAACCGGTGGCCCCACAACCAGTCGCTGATCGAACACCTTGCGGCAGATATGGTTTCGCACCCTTTGGCCCCGCAGGACACCGAGGATGAGGTCGCCGCGTTGCGGCTGGCCACGATGGCGCCAACCGAACCCGCGCTGCGTACGGCGTATCTGATGGTCCACGACTATATGGAGCACGGGCTCATCCCGGTGTTCGCCGACCGGCTACGCCTGCCCGAGGACGATCTCACGGTTCGCCTGTACGCGGCCGCGGTCACCGCGGCGTTCCGGGTGGTCGACGAGGATGTCAGCAGGACGGTCATCGTCGACAAGCAGAAGGTCTCCCAGCAGGAGGCACTCGCCCTGATGGACCGGGCCATCCGGGAAGCCACCAACGGACGCCTCGGCGGTCCGGTCGAACCCTAGATCTAGATATCCGCTGCGGGCGCACGCGGCCCGGCGAACAAGCCCGCCCTCAAACCGGAAGGACCGTCATGGCGCTACCCGAAATCATCTCCGTCGAAGAATTCTTCAACCCGCCCGAACGCACCGCCGCGACCATCTCACCGGACGGCACCAGGATCGCCTACCTGGCGCCGTGGAAAAACCGCCTCAACGTGTGGATCCAGAACCTGGACGGCGACGAGGCCCCGCGCTGCGTCACCGCCGACGAGACCCGCAGCGTCTACATCTACCACTGGACCGACAACCCACGCTGGATGCTGTATCTGCAGGACACCGGCGGCGATGAGAACTGGCACATCTACCGCGTCGACCTGGACGATCCCGGCGCTCCCGCAGTGGATCTCACCCCGTTCCCGGCGGTGCGGGCGTCGTTCGAACTGCTCAAGGGCCGGCCCGGCAAGGCCATGGTCCAGCTGAACAAGCGCAACCCGGAACTGTTCGACGCCTACGAACTCGACATCGCGACAGGCGAACTCACCGTGCTCGCCGAGAACCCCGGCAACGTCGTCAACTGGCAGTGCAGCCAGAAGGGCGACCTGTTCAGCTCGACCATGACCACCGACGGCGACATCGAGCTGGCCATCTGGGAAAAGTCCACGAGCACACTGCGTCCCGTGGTGACCTACGACGGGACCGACTACCCGCTCGGCATCTTCCCGATCGAGATGACCCCCGACGGCACCGCCCTGTGGCTGGCGTCCAATCAGGGCAGTGACCGGACCCGGCTGGCCAGGGTCGACGTGGCCACCGGTGAGGAGACCGAGGTGGACAGCCACCCGGCCCTCGATCTGGGTAACCAGCTCGTACTGCCGTCGCCTTTCATCCGCAGCGAGCGGACCGGTGAGTTGATCGGGGCCCGCTACTACGGGGAACGCCAGGTGATCCATCCGCTGGACCCCGATTTCGCTGCGGTACTGCAGAATCTGACGAAGTTGTCCGACGGTGACCTCGGCGCCATCTCATCCGACGAGTCCGGGCAGCGGTGGGTGGTCAACTTCACCCACGACCGCGACCCCGGCGCCACCTACTTCTATGACCACTCCACCGGTGCGAGCCGGCTGCTGTTCCGCCCGTACCAGCGGCTGGACCCCCACGCGCTGGCTCCGATGACGCCGGTCACCATCACCGCGCGTGACGGGCTGGACCTGCACTCGTATCTGACCCTGCCGGTCGGAGTCGAGCCGACCAACCTCCCACTCGTGCTCCTGGTGCACGGCGGCCCGTGGTCGCGGGACTGCTGGGGATTCCAGCCCGATGTGCAGCTCCTGGCCAACCGCGGATATGCCGTGCTGCAGGTCAACTTTCGCGGATCGACGGGCTACGGCAAGGCCTTCACCAAGGCCGCCATCGGGGAATTCGCCGGCAAGATGCACGACGACCTGATCGACGCGGTGGACTGGGCCGTCAAACAGGGCTACGCCGACCGCGACAAGGTGGCGATCTTCGGCGGCTCCTACGGCGGCTACGCCACCCTGGTCGGGGTCACGTTCACGCCGGACGTGTTCGCCGCGGCCATCGACTATGTCGGCATCTCCAACCTGGCCAACTTCATGCGCACCCTGCCGAATGTGGCCCGGCGGTTCCTGGCCACCAACTGGCACCGCTACGTCGGCGACCCCGACGATCCCGCGCAGGAAGCCGATATGCTGGCCCGCTCCCCGATCACCAAGGTCGATCAGATCCGCACCCCGCTGCTGGTTGTGCAGGGCGCCAACGACTCTCGGGTGGTCCAGGCCGAATCCGACAATATGGTCGAGGCGCTGCGCGCCCGGGGTGTCGAGGTGGAGTACATGGTCAAGGAGGACGAGGGGCACGGCTTCGTCAACCCGGACAACAGCATCGACATGTACCACGCCGTCGAACGCTTCCTCGCTGAGCATCTGGGCGGTCGCGTTTAACGGCCGAGCAGACGCAAAACTGCCCCTTTTCACGTGAAAAGGGGCAGTTTTGTGTCTGCTCGCGAGGGGAAATCAGCCCTCGAGGATCGCCCGGGCGAGGGCAGCGGTCTCCGACGGGGTCTTACCGACCTTCACACCGGCGGCCTCAAGGGCCTCCTTCTTGGCGGCCGCGGTGCCCGACGAACCCGACACGATGGCGCCGGCGTGGCCCATGGTCTTGCCCTCCGGGGCGGTGAAGCCCGCGACGTAGCCGACCACCGGCTTGGACACATTGGCCTTGATGTAATCGGCCGCGCGCTCCTCGGCGTCGCCGCCGATCTCGCCGATCATCACGATGACCTTGGTCTCCGGGTCCTTCTCGAACGCCTCGATGGCGTCGATGTGGGTGGTGCCGATGACCGGGTCGCCGCCGATGCCGATAGCGGTGGAGAAGCCGAGATCGCGCAGCTCGTACATCATCTGGTAGGTCAGCGTGCCCGACTTCGACACCAGGCCGATCGGGCCCTTGCCGGTGATGTTGTTGGGCGTGATGCCGACCAGCGACTCACCGGGGGTGATGATGCCGGGGCAGTTGGGGCCGATGATGCGGGTCTTCTTACCCTTGTCGACGTTATAGGCCCACGCGTAGGCGCTGTCCTGCACCGGAATTCCCTCGGTGATGACCACCAGCAGGCCGATCTCGGCGTCGATGGCCTCGATGATGGCGTCCTTGGAGAAGGCCGGCGGCACGAAGGCGATCGACACGTCGGCGCCGGTCTCCTTCATGGCCTCGGACACCGAGCCGAACACGGGCAGCTCGACGTCGTTTCCGTCCTTGTCCTTGTGCGACACCTTGGTGCCGGCCTTGCGCGCGTTGACGCCACCGACCACCTGGGTGCCGGCCTTGAGCATCAGGGCGGTGTGCTTGGTGCCCTCACCGCCGGTGATGCCCTGGACGATGACCTTGGAGTCTGCGTTCAGAAAAATAGACATGGGTCATTGCTCCTATTACTTATTCGCCAGCTCGGCGGCCTTGTCGGCACCGGCGTCCATGGTGTCGGCCTGGATCACCAGGGGATGGTTGGCCTCGGCGAGGATGCGGCGGCCCTCTTCGACGTTGTTACCGTCAAGGCGCACGATCAGCGGCTTGTTGGCCTCGTCGCCGAGCTTCTTCAGCGCGCCGACGATGCCGTTCGCCACCGCGTCACATGCGGTGATGCCGCCGAACACGTTGACGAACACGCTCTTGACCTGGCTGTCGCCCAGGATGACGTCGAGCCCGTTGGCCATCACCTCGGCCGAGGCACCGCCGCCGATGTCGAGGAAGTTGGCCGGCTTCACACCACCGTGCTTCTCCCCCGCGTAGGCGACCACGTCGAGGGTCGACATCACCAAACCCGCACCGTTGCCGATGATTCCGACCGCACCGTCGAGCTTGACGTAGTTGAGGTCGTTCTCCTTGGCCTTGAGCTCCAGGGGGTCGGTCGCGTCCTTGTCCTCGAACTCGGCGTGGCCGGACTGGCGGAAGTCGGCGTTCTCGTCCAGGGTGACCTTGCCGTCCAGCGCCAGGATCTGATCGTCGGGGGTACGCACCAGCGGGTTGACCTCGACCAGGGTGGCGTCCTCTTTGACGAAGACCTCCCACAGCTTCTGGATCGTGACGGCCGCGGCGTCGAGCACCTCGGCGGGCAGGTGGCCCTGCTCGGCGATCGAGCGGGCGAACGCCAGGTCGACACCCTTGACCGCGTCGACCGGCACCTTGGCCAGCCGTTCGGGCTTGGTCGCGGCGACTTCCTCGATCTCCATGCCGCCCTCGACCGAGCACATGGCGAGGTAGGTGCGGTTGGCCCGATCGAGCAGGAAGGAGATGTAGTACTCCTCGGCGATGTCGCTCGCCTCGGCAACCAGCAACTTTTTGACGACGTGGCCCTTGATGTCGAGGCCGAGGATGTTGGTGGCGTGGGAGAACGCGTCGTCGGGGGTTGCCGCGTACTTGACGCCGCCGGCCTTACCGCGGCCGCCGACCTTGACCTGAGCCTTCACCATCACCGGGCGACCGATCTCGGTGGCGATCGCCTTGGCGTCCTCGGCGGAATCGGTAACCCGGCCGGGCGTCGTGGGGACGTTGTGCTTGGCGAACAGCTCTTTCGCCTGGTATTCGAAGAGATCCATTGGCTTCCTAAAATGAGCTTGTCTGTCTGCGTTGACTTCGAACTGCCCGGCCGAGGCCGCATGCCTGACGGGCTCGGGGGGAACTGTATCCACCGAAGGATGCAGGTTGACCATCGCCTACCGGTCATGTGGCAGATCTCACCGGCAGATGCTCGTGATACAGATCACATTCTGCGCCGGAATAGCCACATGAGTTGCCACCTTCATGGGGATTTGGTTAACGTGCCTCTGGCCCCGATAACGCTCGGGTCACGACGCAGAAGGATTCCCCAGGTTGCCGCAGCATCGTTCGTCCTCGTCTCCAGACGGAGGGAAGACGAATGCACGCGAGCGCCGGCACCTCTCGCCTGACGACCTCGACGCCGCGGAAATCACCGACATCATCCCGTTCGACGAGTTCGGCAAGCTGACCGATCTGCGGTTCGACAGCACCAGCGCGCCAGACCGGGAGTCCGACGTCATCCGCGCGCCCGAACTGGACGATATGAACGACACCGACAACCTGGTGCCCGTCCGGCTTGCGGTGCCGTCCCGGTTCCGGCCCGAGCCCGGCCAGGAGCGCAGCTCCTCGCGCGCGTACCGCGACAGCCACACCGACGTCAGCGACGGGGTGGCCGCCACCGACATCATCGACATGGCCGGGCGCCGCGGCACGCACCGCAAGGAGACCGCGGGAGCCGTCAAGAGCCGCTTGATGATCGCCGCCATGGCCGCGGGCGCCACCGCGGCGGGCGCTTACTCGTTCGGGAATGCCGACCCCGCGGAGCCCGACGACGTCGTCCTCGCCTCCGGCCCGGCGGCCGCCGATGGCGCGGCCATCACCGGCTCGGTGGACGGCATGCAGATCGTCTCGGTCGCCTCGGCCGCCGACTCCACGGTGCACGCCGAGGAGATCACCAAGGCCGCCGCCTTCGCGCAGGAACGCGCCGAGCGGGAGGCGCGGCTGGCCCGCCCCCTGTTCGTGATGCCGACCAAGGGCGTGTGGACCTCCGGCTTCGGCTACCGCTGGGGGGTGCTGCACGCCGGCATCGACATCGCCAACTCGATCGGCACGCCGATCGTGGCCGCCTCCGACGGTGAGGTGATCGACGTCGGGCCGACCGCGGGATACGGCGCCTGGGTGAAGATCCGCCACTACGACGGCACCGTCACGCTGTACGGCCACATCAACACCTGGCTGGTCAGCGTCGGCGAGCGGGTGATGGCGGGCG
This sequence comes from Mycobacterium sp. NPDC003449, assembly GCF_053588415.1. NCBI lineage: Bacteria > Bacillati > Actinomycetota > Actinomycetes > Mycobacteriales > Mycobacteriaceae > Mycobacterium > Mycobacterium sp. NPDC003449. Next base: position 3,011 of record NZ_JBSFPX010000093.1, on the reverse strand, counting down.
ACGAGATCGCCACCATGGGCAACCGGGGCAATTCCACCGGCCCGCACTGCCATTTCGAGGTGCTGCTCAACGGCACCCAGCGCATCGACCCGGTGCCGTGGCTGGCGAAGCGCGGGCTCAGCCCGGGCAGCTATGTTGGCTGAGTGAGCGACCCCGGTCATTCAGACAACGAGCAACCCGACCAGGACGACCGCACTCGGATACTCCGTCGTCACCCCACCGGCGCCATCCCGGTCCCAGACGACGACGCGGAACCGCAGACGAGCATCATCCGGCGCCACCCCACCGGCGCCATCCCCACCGGAGCCGACGCGGAGCCTCAGACCGGCCTGATCGAGCCCGCCGCCGACGACGCCCGCACCGGGTATGTTCCCAGGGCCCGGCCGGTCATCATCCCGCGCAGCGCCTCCAACCAGAGCCCCCGCTCGGCCGTCGTGACCGCGGCCGTGAGCATTCTCAGCGGCTGGGCCACCGCCGTGATCGCCACCGACCTGATCGCCGGGTGGTGGCGCACCGATCGACTGTTCTGTGTGGCCATCGGATTCCTGACCGCGATCTCGGCCGCAGCAACCATCGGCGGCCTCATCGCATTGTTGCTGCGGCACCGGATGGGGCGGTTGCTGATCGTCGTCGGCGCGGTCATCGGGCTGCTGATCTTCGGCAGCCTGTTCATCGCGGGCGCCAAACTCCACCCCGTGGTCTATGCGATGCCGGTGCTCCCGGTTGCCAGCATCCTGTTCGCCCTGCTGCCCGCCACCGGCCGGTGGAGCGCCCGGGCGCGCGGGTCCTGACCGCGCACGTGCCGGCCCACGAGATGCACTAGCATCAGATGTATGCGCACCACGCTGTCACTGGACGATGACGTCTTGCTCGCGGTAAAGGAACGCGCCCGCCGCGAGAACCGCACCGCCGGCGAAGTCCTGTCCGATCTCGCCCGACAGGCGCTGACACAGCAGAACGCCGATCTGTCCGGTGAAACGCAGAGTTTCTACGGCTTCGAACCTTTTGGACACCGCGGGCCCGCGGTGTCCAATGCTCTCGTCGACCGGTTACGTGATGAGGAAGCCGTGTGACGCGCGCACTTCTGGATGTGAACGTGCTCATCGCATTGCTCGACAGCGATCACGTCGACCACGAGCGGGTGCGCCGATGGGTCGACACCGAGATCGTGCACGGCTGGGCGTCGTGCGCGATCACACAAAACGGCTTCGTCCGGATCATCAGCCAGCCTCGTTATCCCAGCCCGGTCGCCCCCTCACAGGCGATCGGTAGGTTGGCCCGCGCCGCCGCCACCGAACATCATGAATACTGGCCCTGTTCGGTGAGCCTGCTCGATGACGAGTTGATCGACCATTCCCGGCTGCACGGGCATCGCCAAGTGACTGACGCATATCTGCTGGCCCTCGCCACCGCCAACGGCGGCCGGTTCGCGACGCTCGACCAGTCGATTCCCCTCGACGCCGTCCGTTACGCCGACGCGCGGAATCTGGCGCTGATCTGATTCAGTCGGCGCGCTCGGCGATCGGATCGGCGGTGAACACCGGGTACAGGGTGTGCGTCCCCGGCAGTCCCTTGAGCTCGACCTCACGCGCGGGACCCAACCGAAGATCGTCGAGGTCACCGATCGCCTGGCCTACCGGCCCACTGACCAGAATCTCACCACCGTCGGCCTGATCGGCCACCCGCGCCGCCGTCGCCACGTCCAGCCCGAACAGATCCCCGCCGCGGCGCACCGATGTGCCCATATGCACACCGATCCGCACCCGGATCGACTGCCAGCGTTGCGGGTTCTCGACAAGTGCGCGTTGCACATCCGCGGCGAACCGCACGGCATTCTCCGGGTCGGCGAACGCGATCATGAAACCGTCGCCCTGGTTCTTGACGACGTGTCCGCCGTGCTTGTCCACCACGGTCTGGATGAGCCTGTTGTGCTTTTCCAGCAGCCTCACCCAGGCCCGGTCCCCCATGGCCGCATTGCACTCCGTGGAGCCTTCGATATCGGAGAACACGATGGCGACGCGCCCGTCGGCGGTCAGCCTGGCCAGATCGGGGCGTTCCACCTGTGCCCACCCGGCCAGATCCTCGATGGAGTTGCGCACCGTCGCGCCGAGCCCCTTGTTGATCAGCATGTCCGCGGTCTGGAACACCGTCTTGATGGCGAACGGCGCGACACCACGACGACGACGACCGTCCTCCACCGCCCGCATCCGCTCGATCTCGCGTCGGGCCTGCGTCAGTTGTCGCCGGCCCACGATGAACAGCACGAGAAAGGTGACGAACGCCGCGAACAGCAGCGCAGCGATCGCCGACAAGACGATCTCGGCGGTGGTCAACGTCGGCACCCACTGATTATTGCCCATCCGCGCGGCCCCCAGCGCGAGTGCGACGCTATGGTCGTAAAACGGCTGCGGGAAAGACCATTTCGTCGATCTCGCGGCAGGCGGGGCCGGTCCTACCCGCGCTTGGTCAGGCTGGGGATCAGCACATCGTCGACCAGCACCCGGACCGTCTCCTCGGTCGGGGCGCGGCCGGATATCAAGGCCCGGAAAACCAGGTATCCCGGTAGCAGATCGAAGATTTCGTCGTCGATCGCCCCTGCGGCGATCTCGCCGCGGCGGACCGCGTCGGAGAGCACCTCGTACATCATCTGCTTGCGTTGGTGGACGAACTCGTTCTGCATGGCGTCGAACAGGGCGGGGTTGTTGGTCATCTCGTTGATCACCGCCCGCATGGTGCTGGCGTGCTCGCGCCCGTGCTGACACACGGCGGCACCGATCTCCAACAGGTCGCCCCGCAGTGAGCCGGTTTGCGGCGGCACCGACGAGAAGCGGGTGCCCTCGATGAACGCGGCCAGCACCAGATCCGCCTTCGACGGCCAGCGGCGGTACATCGTCGCCTTGCTGGCCTTGGCTTGCGCGGCAACGGCTTCCACAGTCAACCGGTCATAGCCGTGCTGCTGCAGCAGCTGCAGAGTCACGGAGACCAGAACCGGAACCGGGCTGTGCCGCAGG
>NZ_JBSFPX010000092.1:0-27777 GCF_053588415.1 Mycobacterium sp. NPDC003449 | reverse complement strand
GGCCCCGCGCCGCCCAGGCGCGGGGCCCGACTGCCGCTTCGGTCGGGCCGAACAGGCCCGCGAGGCCACCGTATGCTGAGGCACGCCCACAACAGGTAATGCCTGAGACATCGGACCGAGGGACCACGTTCGCGCATGAGCTCAACCGGGGATGCCCGGGCGGTCCCGGTGACCGCTCGGACCGAATACCTGACCGAGCGCCACCGTCTGGGTGCCGTCGCATCGCTCACCGCCCTGGTGGCGGGGATGATCGCGCTGGTGGGACTCAACGCCGCCGGACTCCCGGGACCCTTCACCGCAGTCGTCGTGGCGGGGTTCGTCATCGTCGCGCTGGGTGCGGTGACATACGGACGGCTGGGGGCCGCGGGCGCGGTGTTGATCACCGTCGACGAGGACACCGTCTACCTCGGCCACGAAACCCACGGAATCGTCGGCTACCCGCTGGCGTCGCTGATCGCGGTGAGCCAGGCCGGCCCGGCCGCGGAGACCTCGGCGACGGCCAACGGTCGGCACCTGACGGTTCGTGGGCAGAAGTACCTCACGCTGACCTTCGACCCCGGGACCGGCACCGAGGAGTGGCGGGTCGCCGTGGTCGGATCCGACCCCGCGGCGGTGGAGGTACTGAGCCGGCTGAAGGCGGCCCTGCCCGGGCCCGACCGCGGCGCCGACGCGGAATCCGTTGCCGAAGCGCCTGTCCCGGGTGCGCGGATCGCCGACGCCGGGAGCGACGAGGCGGCAAAGCGGTTGTGGGAGGAGGCCACCCGGCGCCACGCCGACATCCTCGGCTCCTACGGCGTCTACGAACTCGACCCCGCGATGCTGTTGCGCTATCCCGCCATCACCGACGTGACCGTCGAGCCCACCCAGACCTTCCACGTCGCGCTCGACGAGGCACAGGCCCTGCGCACCGATGCCTATCCGGACAACCGGGGATTGGCCGACGCCTACCAGCAGGCGGTGGTGGCGCTGCGGCGAGCCTGGATCGCCTGCGAATCGCACGGCCGCAAGGTCGGCACGGCCTATCTCGAAGCGGCCGACCGGACCGAAATGGACACCGCGCTCAAGCTTTACAACCATGCGGCGTCGAGCACCACGCCCGCCGAGCAGGCGACGTACTACGGCCGGGTCCGCGATATCGTCACCAAGCTCGTCGACCGTGGTGTCCTGCACCCACCCAAAGTTCAACTCGCGCAGCTGGAAGGGGTCACCCGTCGGGCCATCGAGGCCGCCAGGCCGAGCTGAGCCCGGCGGCGGCGTGGCCCACCTGACGGGTCAGATGGCGCCCGGCGCGAGGAATTCGCCGGTGACCGAGTACGTCCCCGTCGCCGCTTCCACACCCGCGATTTCGATCCGGACCGCCAACCGGAACCGGTCGATCGACCGGTCCGTCATCCAGATCTCGACCGCTTCACGTTCGTAGGGTTCCAGGGCGCCGCGTCGCATCGCCTGGGCGCGAACGGATTCGAAGACCTCCAGCGAGACATCGTCGAAGGCGAAGGTCTGTGGTTGCCAGTGGGGGGACTCGTCGGTGACCTCGGGGAGCTCCCCCGGTACGACGGTGACCTGGCCGGCCCGGTCACCGGTCTGGAACTCGAGCAGCACACCGCCGCTGGTCTGGAGTTCGCTCGCGTGCGCCGTCGGGGTGGCCCGGTGGGTGCCCCGGATCTCGAAGTTCGTCAGCACCCGATCCGACGGGGCGATCCCGGCCAGCGCCAAGGCATCTCGCGCCTTTTGGAATGACACGGTGAAGTCAGCAGGATTGAAGATCTCGCCGACGGTGCCGTCCGGAAGCGCGTCGACGGTCTTGCCGCCGAAGGTGCCGGTCAGGACCACCGGGGCGCCGGGGCCCGAACGCTTGATCTGCAGTGAATCCAGCTTGCTCAGCCGCCCCGCGGTATCGAGTTGCCGGGCCATCTTGTCGGTGATCGCCTCCAGATCGGTCGACGCGATATCGACCCCGGTGAATGTGCTGTCCTTGCGCAGCACCTGCGGCGAAGGCGTGGTGAACGCGTCACCACCGTTGTTGATGTACACGATCGTCGCGTCCCCGTTGGTCGGGTCGAGAACCGTGCCGTAATCGGACCCGCTGCCGGTGAAGCGGAGATCGAGCAGATTGTTGGCCGCCGCGGGGCCGAACTTCTCGGTGATCGCCCGCAGCATACCGTCCCTGCGGGCGTTGAGGTTCATGCTCTTCGATGTCGGACCGCTGTCGGCGCGCGGCGCCGCCTGGGTCGGCGCCCGGTCCAGCGAGATGTGCCAGGCGTCGCCGACACCGAACAGCACCGCGAGTGCGACGAGGACGGTGACCACCGGATAGACCGCGGCCGGGGCGCCGGGGTGGTCGTCGAACCCTGGCGGACGGGTCACCTCGCGGGCAGGCAGCCGATCCGGCGGCAGTGCGGTGACCGGATTCTCGGTCAACGCGCGGAAGTTGCCGCGTGACATCGAGGTGATCCACCGCGCCTGGTATCCGGTGTCGTGGGGCGGGCTGATCGTCGCGGTCACCAGGGTCGGTTGCAGATCGTCGTCGGCGAGGCTGCTGCGGGTGAGCGCGTCCACCCGGACCGGCACCGCGTCCGCGGCCGGGCCCCCGTGGAATGCGCCGAGGTGGAATGCGTCGAGTTCGGAGATGCGGGACGGCCGGGGCGCGATCGCGAGCCCCGCGACGATGAGCGGGATGGCGATGAGCAGCGCCACCCACCAGGCGTTATAGGCGCCGAGTCCGATCCCGACGGCGATCAGGGCGCCGGCCGCGCCGGCCTGGCCGACCCGCACTGGCATGCGCTTCATCGAGCACCTCCCCCGTTCGCCCAGGTATCGCGTGATCATAGTGAGCGCCGGGGATCGGGCAACCTGCGCTGCTCCCGAGTCGGGACGACTGCATACGACACAGTGTCGTATGCCAGAATGTGGTCAGCCCGAAGCCCGCCCGATCCCGAGGAGCAACCCGTGGCCAACACCGAAGTGGAGCGACGCGACGGCGTCGACGTCGAGGACGTGCCTTCCGCGGAGTGGGGCTGGTCCAAGGAGAACATCACCGTGATCCACATCGGCGGGCTGCTGTCGGCGGTATTCCTGCTGGTGATGATGCACGGCAATCACGTGGGGCACGTCGAGGACTGGTTCCTGATCGGGTTCGCCGCCATTATCGTGTTCGCGGTCGGGCGCGACTGGTGGCTGCGCCGCCGCGGCTGGATCCGGTAGCGGCACCCCCGACATCAACGCTGCGGCGTGCTCACACCGCCGCAGCGGTACACCGTCTCGGCCCAGCCGGCCGACGCCGGATCCGCGTCCAGCGCGGCGAGGGCATGTGCCTTGAAGGCCCGTGCCGCAGCGCTCAATCGGTAGTGCACCGGCCGGGCCGCCACCATCGGCCCCGGCCCACCGGCACCCCAGAACGCGATCTCGCCCGCTCCCTCACGCAGCGCGGTGAGCCCGCGCAGCCGGACGTCATCGTCGGTCTGGAACCGGCCCGTCTCGATCACGGTCAGCACGACCGCTTCCGGAGCATCCGCCATCGACGTCCATAATCCGTGAAGTTCAACAGTTTTCGCGCCGAGAATGCGCAGGGCGCGCTCGGCTCCCCGGTCGTCGCGCACCGTACCGCCGAGGCAGATACCGATATGCCAACCGGCCATTCGCTGATCGAACAACCAGCCCCCGATACCGGAGACCAGGTCGACGGCACCGGACCCCGCGACGTTCAGTTCGTAGCGCAGCACTCGGTGACGTTCGGGTGGACGCGACCGCGCGAGCACGACGGGGCCGGGCGCAGCGGTGAAGGTCTGTGGCGACATGGGTATCCAATCGGTTCACTCGGGCTGCGCTACCGAGCAGACCCGCCTCGCCCACCAGCGTGACATTTTCTCGTTAATCTGTAAAGCTCGTATTTTGGGTACGACCGCAAAGTGGAGGTGGGGCAATGAGTCTCGTGGCGGGGCGCGGACCGTTGGGTACACAACCGGCCGGTTGGTTCACCCCTGAACTGCCCGGTGCCGTGGTCTACGTCGAACCACACCCGCGACGGGTACAGGCGGTGCGGGCCGGCACGGTCGAGCTCGACACCGAACAGGTCCTGATGGTGCACCGGGCCGGCCACCCGCTCAGTTACGCGTTCCCCGCCGCCCTGGTCGGCGATCTGCCCAGCCGGCCGGTGGCCGAGGCACCCGGTTACGTCTCGGTGCCATGGGATGCCGTCGACACCTGGTTCGAAGAAGGCCGGCGCCTCGTGCACTATCCGCCCAACCCGTATCACCGCGTCGACTGCAGGCCCACCAGGCGCCGCCTGCGCGTCACGGCCGCGGATGTGGTCCTGGTGGACACCGACGACACCGTCGTCCTGTTCGAGACCGCGCTGGAGCCCCGGCTCTACGTCGACCCCGGGCTGGTGCGCACCGAGCTGCTGCGGCGCAGCGACACCAGCAGCTACTGCAACTACAAGGGCGCCGCCACCTACTGGTCGGCGGTCATCGGCGACACCGTGATCGAGGATGTGGCCTGGAGTTACCCCGAACCCCCGCCCGAATCCCTACCCATCGTCGACTATCTGAGTTTCGATCCGGCCCGCGCGCGGGTACTGGCCGAACTCCCCGCGTCGGGGACCGCCCCGGGATGCGGCCGCACCCAGTAGCAACCGAAAGGCACCCCGATGGGCATCGTCACCACCAGCTCGGAGACCGCGTTCACCCAGTCCGCCGAGACCGTCTACGACTTCGTCACCAACCCGGCGAACTGGACCAGAACCTATCCGGGCAGCGCCCATATCGACGCCCTGCCCGACCGGCTGCCGCTGCGGGTCGGCGACACCTGGACCGAGACCGGTCCGGACGGTGCCCAGCTCTACACCTGGCAGCTGGCGATCGCGATGCGACCCCGGATGTGGGTGTTCAACTCGGTCGGCCGGCTCGGCCACGACCGCGACGGCAACGGCGGCATGGCGGGCCGGATCACCGTGCAGTATCAGTTCACCCGCCCGGGTGCCGACATCACGTTGTTCGGCCGCACGATGACGATCGAGGCCTACAAGGAGTCACCGCTGCCGGACGCCCTGTTCCGGGTGGTCAACCCGGCCAATATCGACAAGTACCACGCCGCGGTGGCCCGCGAACTGGCGGCGGGCTGAGCGCTCAGGCGGGGTTCGGTGTCTCGAAGTCCTCGGAGAGGGCCGCCGCGAGTTCGAGGATCCGGCGCTGGAACTTGGGCCGCAGCAGGTCGAGGTGGATATCGGTGCCCGAGGAGATGTGTTTGTCCCATGGCAGCACGAAGACGCGGCCGGGCGCCACATGCTTCTGGAACTGATGCACCAGGTCACCGATGTCGACGTTGGGCTTGCCGGGGCCGATGTGGTTGATCACGACGCAGGACCGGCTCAACAGATCCTGATGGCCGTGCTGGCGCATCCAGTCCAGGGTCACCGCGGCCTGGCGGGCCCCGTCGATCGACGCGCTCGCCACGATGACACCGCCGCACACCGTCTCGAGCACACCGCGGGCCGCCGGCTGGAACATATCGGCCGCGCAGTCGGCGAGCACCAGGTTGTAGTGCCGCGACACGATCCCGGTGGACGCGATCCAGTCGGTGTCGTCGAACGCCCGCGGGGCGCCGCTGTACTCCGCGCTGGAGAGCACCTCCAGTTTGGATTCGTTCATGCTGGTGAACGCGCGGACATCGGTGTAGCGCGAGTGGTCCTTGGCGGCCAGCAGGTCGGCCATGGTGGCGGCCGACTGCCGTCCGACCCGGTCGGCCAGGTTGCCACCGGCCGGATCGGCGTCGACGGCCAGGATGCGGTCACCGCGCACCCGGCTCAGCGTCGACCCGAGCGCCACCGTCACCGCGGTCTTGCCGACGCCGCCCTTGAGGCCGAAGACGCCGATCTGGTACGACTCCCGCGCGTTGCGGCGGATCCGCGAATACAACTCCTGCTCGTAGCGCTCATCCGGCGAGAGCCCGAGGTTGATCCGGGTGGTGCGGTAGAGCAGCCCCCGCCAGCCGCGGTGGGAATGCACCTTGACCGACGATTTCACCCCGACCAGCGCGAGGTTGTCGATGGCGCGGTGCTCGCCGGGGAACGGTGCGGTGCCCGGCGGCGGTGCCTGCGGGGGCCAGGCCTCGCCGGGAGGCGGCCGCCAGCCGTCGCTGCCCGGGGGCACCGGCGGGAGTTTGGCGGTGATCTCCGACCCGGTGGGCTGCCGGCCGGGCGCGGCGAAGCCGGAGGCCGGGACCGCGGGCGGGGTCGACGGCGGTGGGCCGGCCGGGGGCTGCGCGGGCCGGTCGTCGGGCTGCCGGGACGCTCCGGTCGGCTGCGCCGCGACCGGGCCGCCCAGCAGGACGTCCAGTTCGCCGTAGTCGACGCGTTCCTTCGCGTGTTTGGCGTCCCGGGAGAACACGAGCCGGTCGTTGTCGGCCGACATAACTACCTCTCAATCGTCGTTCGCACGCCTGCGCGCGTTCACACCCGATAGGCACGGGCGGCCAGCCTTCCCCGCTCAGCCATCGTCGCACCCCAGGGACGGATTGTCTGCGCGAAGTTTCGTGGGTGCATTATCGTCCACGGCCCGAAACGGTGGCGACGCACCCGGGTGCCCGCCCTCAGCTACCGAACGCCCGGCGCAGCGCGGCGCCCTGCATGCTGAACAGCCGTCGGCTGACCTCCCAGTCGGGCAGCAGGGCGTCGAACCCGTGGCAGGTTCCCGCAATCACGTGCAGTTCGGTGCCGACACCGGCAGCCGTCAACCGGTACGCGTAGTCCAGCGCCTCGTCGCGCAGCGGGTCGAGCTCCGAACAGCTGATGAAGGCCGGGGCCAGACCCGATACGTCGGCGATGCGGGCCGGTACCGCGCCGGGGAGGTCACGCCGGGGCAGGTAGTGCCGCCACATCGCGGCAGCCGCGGGCCCGTCGAATCCGGGGGTGTCGACGAACTCGTCCTTCGACGCGGTCCTGCGGTCGTCGAGCACCGGCTGGTGCAGCAGCTGGAACACGATCGGCGGGGCCGTGCCCGCCGCCGACCGCTGGGCCAGCACCGCCGCCAGCGCCCCGCCCGCGCTGCTGCCCGCCACCGCGATCCGGTCCGGGTCCACATCGAGGTCGGCGGCCGTGGCGACCACCCGGTCGAGCACCGCGATCGCGTCGTCGAGCCCGGCCGGATACGGATGCTCGGGTGCCAGCCGGTAGTCCACCGAGATCACCGTGCAGGCACCCCGACCGGCCAGCTCGACGCATTGGACGTGGTCGATGTCGAGATTGCCCAGCACGAAGGCCCCGGAATGGCAGTAGACGACCGCGGGCGACCGGGGCGATCCACCCCGGTACACGCGCACCGGGATCCGGCGCGACCCCGAATCGACGCAGCTATCGGCGATCTCGACGCCGGGTGTGTCGAGGGCGCGGGCGGCCTCCCGGCGGCGTTGGTCGATCGAGGACCGCACCATCCCGAGGACGGGTGCCGACAGGTCGGTCCTGGCCCCGGCGAAGCTCCGCAACGCCGGGTCGAGGCGGTCCGCCCAGTGCATGCGGTTACCCGTCCGACGGTTCGGCCCAGGCGCGCACCGGTGCCGCCGGCCGGTCGGCGGGCGTCTCGAAGGTGTAGTCGGCGGCGCGGAACCGTCGGGTCATGGTCCAGAACGCCCTGGCACTGCGCGGCCACTGGGTCACGACCCGCCCGCCGGGTGCCCGGAAGTAGCTGCTGCACCGGGTCAGCCACACCGTGCCCCGCATCCACCTGTCGATATCTGCGATGAACCGGGCCATCACGGCGGGTTTGACAGCCAGATAGCGTTTTCGCCTGCGCCGCAGGTGTTTCAGGGCCCGCACCACGTACCTGGCCTGCGCCTCCAGCATGAAGATGACGCTGTTGGAACCCACATTGGTGTTGGGCCCGTACAGCATGAAGAAGTTCGGGAACCCGGGTATCGCCATCCCGAGGTAGGCATGGGCGCCGTCGCGCCAGGTTTCGCGCAGCGTCACACCGTCCTCCCCCACCACGTCGATCTGGCCCAGGTAGTCCGCGGCGGCGTACCCGGTCGCGCACACCACCACGTCCACGTCGAGTTCGGTGCCGTCCTCGGTCACCAGCGAGCGCGACCGCAGGGCCCTGGCCGGGCTGGCCACCACCGCCACGTTGGGCCGGGTCAGCGCCGGGATGAACTCCGAGGAGAACACCAGCCGCTTACAGCCCAGCGGATGGTCGGGGGTCAGTTTGGCGCGCAACTCGTCGTCGGCGACCACCGATTCGAGCTGCTTGAGGGCGATCGCCTTGAACTCGCGGGTCTTGTCGCTGCCGTTCTCGATGACCGAGATGTTCGCCTCGCTGCGCAGCCACAGCCGGGTCCGGTAGATCCGTTTGGCCAGCGGCACACGGGCGAACATCCAGTGTTCGCGCCCGGTGTAGGCCCGGTCGGGTTTGGGCAGGATCCAGGTGGGCGATCGCTGCACCGAATACACCTGCTCGGCCACCCGGGCCAGGGCGGGCACCAGTTGAGATGCGGTCGAACCGGTCCCGAGCACGGCCACCCGCCTGCCGGCCAGTGAAACCGAATGATCCCACCGCGCCGAATGCAAGACCGTACCGGTAAACGGTTCCTCCTCAACGAGATTCGGTTGCAGAGGTCGGGTGAACAGACCCACCGCCGACACCACGATGTCGAACCGGTACTCCGCGCCCGCGGCGGTGCTCAACCGCCAGGTGCCGGGCCCGGGCTCCCAGTGTGCCGCGGTGATCTCGGTGTTGAGGGCCAGATGCGGCGCGAGCCGGTAGCGCCGCGCGCAGCGTTCGAAGTAGGCCAGGATCTCCGGCTGCGCCGACCACAGCCGCGACCAGCCGGAGTTGAGATCGAACGAGTACGAGTAGAGGTGCGATTTCACATCGCAGGCCAGGCCCGGGTAGGTGTTGATCCGCCAGGTCCCGCCGACGCCGTCCTCCCGGTCGAAGATGGTGAAGTCGCGAAAACCGGCTTTCTTCAGCAGGATTCCCAGTGCCAGCCCGCCCGGTCCGGCACCGATGACGCCCACCGACAGCTGCCCGGGCATGTTCATCCGATCTGCAGGCATTGGCCACCGTCGACAATCAGCTCCGATCCGGTGATGAACGACGCGTTCTCCGAAACCAGGAAGGCGACGGCATCGGCGATCTCGGCCGGTTTACCCAGCCGGCCGCCCACCGCCCGCGCCGCCAACCGGCTCTGTGTGGTCGGGTCGAGCATCGGGGTGTCGACCGGCCCGGGAAACACCGCGTTGACCCGGATCCCGTCGGGGCCGAGTTCGGCCGCGGCCACCTGGGTCAGCCCACGCAGTGCCCACTTCGACGACCCGTAGGCGGCATGGTTGGCGAACGCCCGAATCGCGCCGGTACTGCAGGTGTTCACCACGGCGGCTCCCTCGGCCCGCCGCAGCTGCGCCAACGCCGAACGGATCCCCAGGAACGGGCCGAGGCAGTTGACCCGCCAGCTGCCTTCGAAACCGTCGGGTGTCTCGTCGGCGATCGGCGCGCGGTGCAGCACCCCGGCGTTGTTGACCAGGGTGCTCAGGCCGCCGAACCTGTCCACCGTGGCCGCGACCGCGTCCCGCCACTGCTCGGCCGAGGTGACGTCGAGTTCGATGCCGGCTACAGAATCGCCGTATTCGGCTGTACTGGAACGTAACTCGTCGATCAGCAGGTCGGTGGCGACCACCCGGAATCCGTCCCGCGCCAACCTGCGCACGATGGCCGCGCCCTGTCCCCTGGCCGCGCCTGTCACCAGGGCCACGCGGTCGGTATGTGTGCTCAGTGGTAACTCCTTTGTTCCTGGCCGCGTCCGGGTCCTCCGGTCGCGTCGCGGAGATGTTCGGTTGCCCCACGGCGCAGCGCCTGCGATTCCGAGGCCAGGGTGATCATCCGAAAACCCTCTGCGGCCATGGCTTTCCCGAGTGTTCCCGCGCCGGCATGGATCCCGGCGACGATGCCGGCGGCCCGGGTTGCGGACTGGATGGTCGCGACGGCTTCCCGGAAGCCCGGAGCGGCCCAGGCGTCGGCGGGCCGGATACCCATCGAGATGGCCAGATCCGCGGGCCCGACGTAGACCCCGGTCAGCTCGGGGACCGCGCAGATCTCGTCCGCGGCGTCGAGTCCGGGCCCGGTCTCGATCATCGCGAACACGCAGGCCCTGGCTTCGAGTGCGGCAGGGTCGTGGCCCAGGTCGGCGCGCAGCGGCCCGAAACTGCGGACTCCCCCGGGCGCGTAGCGGGTGGCGGCGACCGCCTGGGCCGCCTGTTCGGGGGTTTCCACCATCGCCACGATGACCGCGTCGGCACCGGCATCGAGTACCCGGCCGATCGGGGCCGGGTCGGCCGACGGCAGCCGCACCGCGGTGGCGATCGGGACCCGCTCGAGGCGGCGCAGCAACAGCGCGACGTCGGCATCGTCGAGATAGCCGTGCTGCACATCGAATCCGACGTAATGGTAGCCGGCGGCCGCGAACTCCTCGGGGCCGAGGATGGTCGGGCCGACCACCCAGCCGCCCCAGATCCGGTCGTGCTCGGCCAGCGCCCCCAACAGTCTGTTCGTGCTCATCGGGCGATCACGATCTTGACCCGGTCCGGTCGCGGACGGCAGGCCAGCTCGAAGGCCTCCGGCACCTCGTCGGTGCCGAACGTGTGCGTGACGTAGCGGGCCAGTAGGTCGGGATGCTCGCGGGCGAATTCTCCGGCGCGACCCAGCATCCGTCGACGGTCCATGGTGACACCGGATTTCAGGGTCAGGTTGTTGCGCAGCATGGTGCGCATGCTGATCGGGTAGCTGTCGTCGTCGGGCACCCCGAAGTAGAACACCGTGCCGCCGAACGCGGCGGCCTCCAGCGCGTGGTTGAGTGTGGCGACCTGGTGGCCGACCGCTTCGATGACGATGCCGGGTTTGTCGGCCGCGGCGAGGTGTCTGACCCAACGGTCGCTGGTCGCCCTGATCGTGGTGTCGACACCGAAGTGGGCGGCGAGCTGGGAGCGGTCCACCGGATCCACCCCCGTGACCCGGTCCGCGCCCGAAGCCTTTGCCACATAGGAGAACAGCAGACCGATCGAGCCCTGCCCGAGCACCGCGACGTGGCGGCCGGTGAGATCCGGCAGCTGCTCGACGGCGTACAGCACGCAGGCCAGCGGTTGCAGGCCGACGGCCAGCCGCGGGGTCAGCGCGGCGTCGTAGGGCACCAGGCCGTCACCGTCGGCGACCACCCGGGCCATCAGACCGTCGAAACCCGAGGCCCAGCCCACCACCCGATCCCCCGGCCGGTGATCGGGGTGGCGGCTGGCGAGTACCTCGCCGGCGATCTCGTGGATCGGGAAACCGTTCATCTCGGCCGCGCTCGGGCCGGTGTCGCCGGGCAGTTTGCCCTGGGTGCCCCGGAATCCGGGCAGATCGCTGCCGCAGATACCCGCCGCCAGGAAGTCGAGCAGGACCTGCCCGTCGGACAGCGACTCCGGCGTGGGTCCGGCGATGTCGGTGCGTTCGAAGGTGAACGGCGCGACGAGACGGTAGCTCCACATGTCACACCTGGACCGGGATGTTGTTCCAGCCCCACTGGAAACTCGACGGCGGGCGCGAGGCCGCGTCCTCATCGATGTGGTACTCCGGTACCCGTTTGAGCCACTCCTGGATCATGATGGTGATCTCCAGCCTCGCGACGTGCACGCCGAGGCAGAAGTGCTGGCCACGACCGAAGGACAACAACCGCTCGATCGGCCGGTTCCAGCGGAACCGGTCGGGATCGGGATACTCCCGCTCATCGCGCGCCGCCGAGGCCAGCAGCGTGATGACGCGTTGGCCGGGTTGGATGGTGGTGCCGCGAATGGTGTAGGGGCGCCGCACCGTTCGGGCGAACCACTGGGCGGGTGCGCCGTACCGGATGATCTCCTCGCGGGCCGTCGGCACGGTGGCGCTCGGATCGGATCGCACCTCGGCGAGTTGGTCGGGGTGCCGTGACAGCTGCCACAGGCCGGTCGCGGTGATCTTCGGGACCGTCTCGGTGCCGCCGATGAACACGCCAAGCATCTGCACGGCCGCCTCCGTGTCGTCGAGCCCGGAACCGTCGGGCAACCGGTGCCCGATCAGGCTGTCGGCGATCGGCGCACTGCCGTCGGCGCCCTCGGCGCGACGCCGCTCGACGATCGGGGTCAGATAGGACAGGTAGCCGGGCCGGGCGTTGCCGACCTCGACGCCCTCACCGAGTTGGGCGAGGCTTCCCGCGTTGACCGTGGCCAGCACCTCCGGCGCCAGATCGACCGGCAATCCGACGAATTCGCAGACCATCGCGGCCGCGACGATGCCCGCGTAGTCCTGGGTCAGGTCGAACCGGCCGAGCGGCAGCAGCTCGTCGAGACGCTCGTTGGCCAGGGCGCGGATCCGGTCGGCCAGCCTGGTCACCGACCGCGGCCGGAACTGCGCCGAGGTGCAGCGCCGCACGTCCTCGTAGATCGGCGAGTCGAAGTTGGCGTGAAACGGCATGGGATGCAACGGCGGATCGGGTACCGGGCCGTGGTTGCGGTGCGCCAGGACGTTGGCGGCGGGCAGCGTGCCCTCCGACGCCACGAAAGTCCCGTCGTTGACGCCGAGCACTTCCCAGATGTCGTCGAACCGGGACAGCGCGTAGGTGTCCCATTTGTCGATGTAGTGCACCGGGCAGTGGTCGCGCAGGGTCCGGTAGTACGGCAGCGGATCGGCCATCACCGCCGGATCGAACGGGTCATAGGTGAAGGACTGCTGATGCATCGCAGGCCTACTTCAGCGGTGACGGGGGCAGGGCCGCGAGGATGGAATCCTCCCAACCGTCGCGCAGCGCAGGCGCCACACTCATCCAGGTGACGATCTCCGCGGGCGGGCTGTCCTTCCAGGACGGGTAGTGGTTCTCGAAACAGTCCCAGTCCTCGTCGAGCGCCCAGTAGTGGATGACCTCGTTGAACCGGAACGTGGTGATGAACGAGCCCAGCCAGCGCTTACCGGTCGACTCCGACCACGGCACATAGAGCCGTTCCAGCTCCCGGATGTAGTCGTCCTGGCGTCCCGGCTTGGTCTGCATGATCTCCTGGATCACCAGACCGGCGCCGAATCCGGCCTCCCGCAGCTGCGCCAGTGTCCTGTTGTACTTGCCGGCGTACATGATCCGGCCCTCGCCTCGGGCGCCGATCTCGGCCAGATACGCCGCCCACCGCTGTGCGGGCTTCTCGTGGCTGCCACCGGCGGCCTGGGCCCGGCCGATCCGCGCGTAGTCGGCGAACGCGTCGATCTCCCAGATCACGGTCACCTGCGGCCAATGGCCGTTGTAGGGCGTGGTCTCCCACAGCGCGAACAGCCGCGCCCCGAGTTCGGCCATCATCGGCTGATAGATCTCGGTGAACGGACCGACGAACCGATCGGCCCGGCCAGAGCCGATGTCGATGGTCTCGTGCAGATACAGCAGGGTATGGCCGTAGAACTTCTTCATCCGGGCGCCCCGATGGTTGACAGTGACACCCTGCGAGCGTGACACTTGAGGCATGTTTTGTAAAGGTGCGTTGCGATGACGGTCGGAGCCGAACTGGTGCGGACCACCGAACTGGCCAACGGATTCTGTTTCGGCGAAGGCCCGCGCTGGTTCGAGGGCCTGCTGTGGTTCTCCGACATGCTCGGCGAGGCCGTGCACACGGTGAACCTCTCCGGCTCCATGACGACGCTGCCGGTACCCGGACATGCGCCCTCCGGCTTGGGTTTTCGGCCCGACGGGACGCTGCTGATCGTCTCCACCGAGCGTCGCCAGGTGCTGCGCTACGACGGTGACACGGTGGATGTGCTGGCCGATCTGAGCGATCTGGTTCCCGCCGCGCTCGGCGATATGGTGATCGACTCCGCCGGCCGGGCCTATGTCGGCTCGCAGGCCCGGTCGCACGGGACGATCGTGTGTATCGATCCCGACGACACCGTGCGGGTCGTCGCCGAACGCCTCGACTTCCCCAACGGTATGGCGATCACCCCGGACGGCCGAACCCTGATCGTGGCCGAATCGACGGGCCGCCGGCTGAGCGCCTTCACGGTCGCCGCCGACGGTGCGCTCACCGATCGCCGGGTGTTCGCCGAGAGACTCGACGGCCCGCCCGACGGCATCGCGATCGACAACGCGGGCGGAGTCTGGGCGGCGATGACGCTGGCGCACCAATTCGAGCGCATCGTGGAAAGTGGAGCCGTCACCGATCGCATCGACACCGGCGGGCGCACCGCGATCGCCTGCGCCCTCGGTGGCCCGGAGGGCCGCACGCTGTTTCTGGTCACCACCACCGACGCCTATCCGCAGCGGTTGATCGGCACCAAACTGTCCCGCGTCGAGGCGCTGCTGGTCGACGTGCCCGCGCCGGGCGTCTTCGAGCACGGCCACTGACCGGCCGCCATGTCGGATTGCTATTACGAGCCGATCGACACCGATCAGCTCGGCGAACGGTTCCGGGCCACCGATATGGTGGGGGCACCTGGTCGGCGGCCATCCAACACGCGGCCCCGGTCTCGGCGCTGCTGGTGCGTGCACTGGAGCGCTGCGAGCGCCGCGACGAGACCCGGTTGAGCCGGGTCGCGATCGATCTGATGGGTGGGGTGCCCTCCGAGGGCGATCTGTGGGTGCGCGCCCGGCTGGACCGGCCCGGCAGGAAGATCGAGCTGGTCAGCGCCGAGATGCTGGCCCCCGGCCCGGACGGCACACCGCGCACGGTGGCCCGCGCCAGCGGTTGGCGCATGCTGATGCTGGACACCACCGCCCTGCAACATGCCGCGGCTCCGCCGTTGCCGCCGCTGGAGCGGGCCCGCAGCCGCGATATGGCCAGGAACTTCGAGCCGAATTACGTGCACAGCATCGACTGGCGGTGGCTGACCGTGCCGCAGGCGCCGGGGCCGGGCGAGTCCTGGCTGCGGCCGACGGTCGACCTGGTCAAGGGCGAGGCCATGACGCCGCTGCAGCGGTTGTTCTGCGTCGCCGACGACGCCAACGGCATCGGCTCGAAGATCGACATCCGTCGCTGGACCTTCCTCAACACCGATCTCGTCGTACATATCCATCGGCTGCCCGACGACGAATGGATCGGCATCCGGGCCGACACCAATTACGGTCCGGACGGTATCGCCACCACGGTGGGAACGCTGTTCGACGCGGCAGGCGCCGTCGGCGCCATCCAGCAGTCGGTTCTGGTGCGCCCCCGCTGACGTTTCGTCCCCCACTTCTCCCGCGAGCAGACGCGAAAGTACCCGTCAGCGGCCATTTTCGGGTACCGGCGCGTCTGCTCGCGAAAGAACAGGACCCCGCTATCGGACGTGGGCGGGGACCCGCTTGATGCCGTGCACGAAGCTGCTGTGCAACAACTCCGGCTCACCGAACTCGGCGGTCTTGAGCCGGGTCAGCAACTCGCGGAACAGGTTTCTCAGCTCGGCCTTGGCCAGCTGATTGCCGAGGCAGAAGTGCGGCCCACCGGCCCCGAACCCGACGTGCGGGTTGGGTGAGCGGCTCAGATCGAACCGCTGGGCATCGGGGAACACCGACTCGTCGCGGTTGGCCGAACAGAAGAACAGCCCCACCTTCTCCCCCGCGCCGATCCGCTGACCACTGACCTCGACATCCTCGGTGGCGAACCGGGCGAACTGGATGACCGGGGTGGACCACCGGACAAACTCCTCGACCGCCGGTCCGATCCGGCCGTCGAAATCCGCCATCAGCCAGTCCCGTTGGTCCAGATTCGCCGCCAACGCCATCATCGCGTGGGTGGTGGCCTGCTTGGTGGTGTCGTTGCCCGCCGAGGCGAGCAGGATCAGGAACGCCCCGATCTCCTCGTCGGTCAGCCGGTGCCCGTCGACCTCGGCGTTGACGATGCTGGTCATCAGGTCGTCAGCGGGATTGGCGCGGCGGAACTTGGCCAGCTCCACTCCGGTTCCCGACAGCAGCATGATCTCGTTGATGGTGTCGGCGGCGCGTTCCTCGATGCTGGAGTACTCGTCGTCGCTCATGCTGAACAACTTCTCGGCGGCCGCGGCCAATGCGGGCTGATCGGCACTGGGCACGCCGAGCATGTCCGAGATCGTCCGCATCGGCAGCCGGGCCGAGCAGGCGTGCACGAAGTCGACGTCGCCGGCGCCGATGAGGTCGTCGACCACGGCGACGGCGTTGTCGTGGATCTGTGCCTCGATCCTGCGCACGTTGCGCGGGGTGAACGCCGAGGCGATCAGCCGGCGGTAGGTGGTGTGCTCGGGGGGATCCATGGTCAGGAAGAACGAGGCGAACCGCTGCACGTCGGCGGGCATCGGATCGAGAGCGACGCCTTGGGCCGAGGTGAACAACTCGGGGTGCTGGCTGGCGAACTGGATGTCGGCACGCCGGGTCAGCGCCCAGAAGCCGGGCTCGGAGATGTCGAACAGCGTCGGCAACGGCCGGTGCCAGGTCAATCCCTCGGCCGCCCGAAGCCGCGCGAACGTCTGGTCGCGCACGGCGAACGGCCGGCTCCAGAAATCGTGCGACGTGATGTCGTGCGGGCTGTGGTCGCGGGTCTGCGGGCTGCTGGCAACTGTCACGTGGAATCCCTCCTGCAGGGCGTCGGGCAACGCCGTCACACCATGTTCAGCGTGACAGTTTGTCGATAGTTTGTAAAGCTGTGAATATGTCCGGAACGTCGGCGCCCGATGACGGGAACAGCACGCGCGAGCGATTACTGGTCGCGACCGCCGAGGTGCTCGGCGACACCGGCGCGACGAAGCTCAGCCTGTCCGAGGTGGCGCTGCGGGCCGAGGTCTCCCGGCCGACGCTCTACCGCTGGTTCGCCTCCAAGCGCGAGCTGCTCGACGCGTTCGTGGCGTGGGAGCGCAGACGCTACGAGCGGGCCATCGCCGAGGCCTCCGCGGACCTGCCCGTCGCCGAGCGTCTCGACGCTGCGCTGCGCATCATCGTCTCCCACCAGCAGTCCTATCCCGGGCTGCGGATGGTCGCCATCGAACCCGAGCACGTCATCGGCCGGCTGGCACAGATCGTCCCGCTCATGCGCGACCGGCTGGAGCGGCTGGCCTGCGGGCCGGACGCCGCGCTGGCCGCGGCGACCGCGGTGCGGGTGGCGATCTCGCACTATCTGGTGCGCAGCGACGATGACGACGATTTCCTGTCCCAGCTGCGGCACGCGGCCCGGGCCAAGCAGGCTCGATAGCCTGGAGCGATGGCTGACATCTCCGGGCTGTCCATCGACCAGCAGGCCGCACTGGGCAGCGGCGCGACCTTCTGGACCACCAAGGCGGTAGGCGACCTGCCGGCCCTGGTGCTCACCGACGGTCCGCACGGTGTGCGCATGCAATCCGGCGGCGCCACAGACCATCTGGGCATCGGCAGCAGCGAGCCGGCGACCTGTTTTCCGCCCGCGGTGGGGCTGGCCCAGGCCTGGGACCCGGAACTGGTGCGCCGGGTGGGCGAGGCCCTTGGCGACGAGTGCCGGACGTTGGGCGTGCATGTGTTGCTCGGCCCTGGCGTCAACATCAAGCGCGACCCGCGGTGCGGGCGCAACTTCGAGTACTACTCGGAGGATCCGCTGCTGTCCGGGATCCTCGGCGCCGCATGGGTAGGCGGCGTGCAGAGCCGCGGGGTGGCGGCCTCGCTCAAGCACTTCGCGGTCAACAACGCCGAGCACGACCGGATGCGGGCCAGCTCCGACCTCGACGCCCGCACCCTGCGGGAGATCTACCTGCGCGCGTTCGAGCGGGTGGTCGGCGAGGCCGCCCCGTGGACGGTGATGTGTTCCTACAACCGCATCAACGGGGTGTACGCGACCGAGAACTCCTGGCTGCTGACCGAGTTGCTGCGCGACGAGTGGGGCTTCGACGGTGTGGTGGTCAGCGACTGGGGCGCGGTGCGCGACCGGGTGGCGGCGGTGGCCGCCGGGCTCGACCTGGAGATGCCTGCCACCGGCGGTGTCACCGACGCCGATGTGGTCGCGGCGGTGCACGCCGGTGCGCTCGATCCGGCCACCGTCGCGCGCGCCGCGGGCCGGGCGGCCCGACTGGTCACACGCACGATCGAAAACACCTGCAGCACAGCGTCGTTCGATGCCGATGTGCACCATCGGCTGGCCCGCGAGGCCGCCGCCCGGGCGATCGTGCTGCTCAAGAACGACGGCGACGTGCTACCCCTGGCCGCGTCGCGGCTGGCCGTCATCGGCCCGTTCGCCCAGACGCCGCGCTATCAGGGCGGGGGCAGCTCGCACGTCAACCCGACCCGCGTCGACATCCCGCTCGACGAGATCCGCCGGCTCGCGCCCGGCCACCAGGTGACCTACTCCCCCGACGCGGCGACCGCCGTCGCCGACGCCCGAGCCGCCGAGGCCGCCATCGTGTTCCTCGGCCTGCCCGCAGAGGCCGAATCCGAGGGTTTCGACCGCGAGCACATCGACCTGCCGGCCGAGCAGCTACAGCTGCTGCGGGCCGTCGTCGAGGCGCAGCCCCGCACCGTGGTGATCCTGACCCACGGCGGCGTGGTGCGCCTGGACGAGGTGGCCGATCTCGCCCCCGCCATCCTGGACGGCGCCCTGCTCGGGCAGGCGGGCGGCGGCGCGCTCGCCGACGTGCTGTTCGGGGTGGTCAACCCGTCGGGGCGGCTCGCCGAGACGGTGCCGGTGCGCCTCGCCGATGTCCCCGCGTATCTGAACTTCCCCTCCGAGCACGGTCACACCCGTTACGGCGAGCGGATTTTCGTCGGCTACCGCTGGTATGACGCCCGCGACCTTGCGGTCACGTTCCCGTTCGGCCACGGCCTGTCGTATACCCGGTTCGAGTACTCCGACCTGGACGTGTCCGCCGATCTGACGGTCCGGCTGCGGGTGCGCAACGCCGGCGCGCGGGCGGGCCGCGAGGTGCTGCAGGTCTATGCCGGGCTGCCCGGCTCCGCGGTGAGCAGGCCGCCGCGCTGGCTGGTCGGCTTCACCGACGCGATGCTCGCACCAGGCGAACACCGCGACGTCGAAATCCCGGTCAGCCGAACAGATCTCGCCTACTGGGCGGATCGCTGGCTGGTCGAGTCCGGCGACTACACCATCTCGGTGGGCGCGTCGAGCCGCGACCTGCGCCTGCACACGACGGTGCGCGTCGACGGCGACGAGACCAGGGCGCCGTTCACCGCGGAATCGCCCCTCGGCGAGATCCTGGCCGACCCCGCGGCCGCGCCGGTGGCCATCGCGGCGCTGCGTGACGCCGTACCCGGCGGCGGTGACGGGGCACTCGGCACCGATCTGCTGCAACTGGTCGCCTCGATTCCGGTGGGACGCCTGGTCGGATTCTCCGCGGGCCGGATCGGCCGGGACCAGCTCGACGCGCTGTTGGCCTCGGTGAACGCCGCGGCCCCGAATTGATATTTACAACTGAACCGATATTTGTAAACTTGGCGGATGCTGACGACGGCCGGCCGCGTGCCACCCGCCCTTGGTCTGGCCGCACACCTCGGGCGCGGTGTGCAACGCATCGCGACCGACGCCGCCGTCGGGCGGATACGCGCCATTCCCAGGGAGATCTCCGGCCTGGACGCGGCCCGGCTGTCGCGGCTGCTCGGCGCGCGGGTGACCTCGGTCCGGGTGATCGACGGCGACGCCGGAACCTCGTCGCGGGCCCGGTTGGCACTCACCGGCGACGGTGTGCCCGAATCGGTGTTCGTCAAGATGCCGGCCCGGACCGTCGGGACCCGGCTGGTCGGTGAGTTGGGCCGGCTCGCCCGCACCGAGGTGCGGTTCTACCGGCAGCTCGGGTCCGAGGTCAGCAACGTGCCCCGGCACCACGGCTCGGCGTTCGACCCGCTCACCGGGCGGTTCGTGCTGGTGCTGGAGGATCTCGCGGCACAGCGGTGCGAGTTTCCCGACACCCTGCATCCCCTGGACCGGGACCGGGCCGCACTGACGGTGGCCCTGCTGGCGCGGGTGCACGCCACGTTCTGGGGCCGCCTGCCCGCCCGCGGCGGCACCGGAGCGCTGGGCTGGCTGTACTCGGCGTCGGGCGACGACACCTCCCTGCTGACCGGGTCGCTGCTCAAGATGTCGAGCCGGCGCCTGGCCGAGCGCACCGACATCGGAGTACACGCCGGGCGGTTCATCGACGAGAACTACCGCCCCGCCGCCCGACTGCTCGACCGGCCGCCGCACACCGTGCTGCACGGCGACGCCCACCCCGGCAACCTGTACTTCCGCGGTGGTGCGGCGGGACTGTTGGACTGGCAGGCCGTGCGGCGTGGCCACCCGGGCCGCGAGCTCGCGTATACGCTGGTCACCAGCATGACCACCACCGACCGCCAGGCCACCGAGCGCGACCTGCTCGACGAGTACCGGTGTGCCCTGGCAGCGGCGGGTGGGCCGGGGCTCGACCCAGGCGACCTGTGGGACCGCTATCGGATGGGCGCCCTGTACGCCTACACCGCCGCGGTGATCACCGCGGGGCTGGGCGGCATGCAATCCGAGGACATCGCCCTGGAGGGGACCCGGCGCGCCGTCGCGGCGCTGGAGGACCTGGAGACTGTGGCGCTACTGAAGAAGACACTCTGATGGACCTACCATTTGATGAACCACCGACAACCGAGGCTTGGACGTGAACGAACCTGTACCCGCCGCACCGAACGGGCGGGTCGACGACAGCTCGACCCGCAACCGGATCCTGGTGGCGACGGCCGAGGTGCTCGGCCGCAGCGGGCAGACCAAGCTGAGCCTGTCCGAGGTGGCCCTGCAGGCGGGCGTCTCGCGACCCACGCTGTACCGCTGGTTCGCCGACAAGCAGGCCCTGCTCGACGCCTTCGGCCACTTCGAGCGGGATATGTTCGACAGTGGGATCGGGCGCGCGACCGCGGGCCTGCGCGGTACCGAAAAGCTCGATGCCGCACTTCAGTTCATCGCCCGCTATCAGCAGTCCTATTCGGGCGTGCGGCTCGTCGACATCGAGCCGGAAGTGGTGATCGCCCAACTCGCCGACATCATCCCGCTCATGCGGGTGCGCCTGCTCAAGCTGCTGTCCGGGCCAAACGCGCCGGTCAAGGCCGCCACCGCGATCCGGGTCGCGATCTCGCACTACATCGTGCGCAGTGATGACGGCGACCAATTCCTCGCCCAGCTGCGCCACGCCGTCGGCATCAGGCAGCCCGAATCGAACTGACCCAACGGGCTGACACCGCGACCGATTTTTGTAAAGCTGTTCGGCATGACTCAGGTGCAGGGCGAAAGCGGTGTGCTCGCCGGCGACGAGCGCATGCTCATCGACGGTGAACTCCAATACACCGACAGCGGTAGGACATTCGACGTCGTCCATCCGGCGACGGAGCAGGTCGCGGGCCGGGCCACCGACGGCACCGTCGCCGATGTCGAACGGGCGGTGGGCGCCGCACGGCGGGCCTTCGACGAGACCGACTGGAGCCGCGACGTCGAGTTCCGCCACCACTGCCTGATGCAGCTGCACGGCGCGCTGGAGGCCGACAAGGAGCGGCTGCGCCGGATCCTGGTGACCGAGGTCGGCTGCCCGGTCACCGTGACCGGCTCACAGATCGAGGACCCGATCGGCGAGGTCAAACACTGGGCCGAGCACGGCCTCGGCTTCGAATACCTGGTGGACACCGGCGTGCACGCCACTCAGCTGGGTCCGGCCAGGCGCAAGATCGTCTACGAGCCGGTCGGCGTGGTCGGCGCGATCACGCCGTGGAATGTGCCGTTCTACCTCAACATCGCCGAGACGGTGCCCGCGCTTATGGCGGGCAACACCGTGGTCCTCAAACCCGCGCAGCTGACCCCGTGGTCGGGCACCGAACTCGGCCGCATCGTCGCCGAACACACCGACATCCCGGCCGGGGTGTTCAACGTCGTGGTGTCCGACGCCAACGAGGCCGGGGCGGCGCTGTCGGCCGACCCGCGCGTCGACATGATCACCTTCACCGGGTCGACCGCGACGGGGCGGGCCATCCTGGCCGCCGGGGCCGCCACGGTCAAGAAGACCCTGCTGGAACTGGGCGGCAAATCGGCCCACATCGTGCTCGACGACGCCGACTTCGGCTCCGCGCTGCCGATCGCGGCGATGATGGCCTGTGTGATGAGCGGGCAGTCCTGCATCCTGCCCAGCCGGATCCTGCTCCCCCGCGGCCGCTACGACGAGGGCATCGAGATCCTCAAGGGGGCGATGGAGAATTTCCCGGTCGGCGACCCGTGGACCCCGGGCATCATGCAGGGTCCACAGATCAGCGCGACCCAGCGTGACAAGGTGCTCGGGCTGATCGCGTCCGGTGTCGATTCGGGGGCGCGGCTGGTCACCGGTGGCGGCGTTCCGGACGGCCTGCCCACCGGCTACTTCGTCGCCCCCACCCTGCTGGCCGATGTGGATCCCGACGCGCGGGTCGCCCAGGAGGAGATCTTCGGGCCCGTCCTGACCGTGACCCCGTACGACACCGACGACGAGGCCGTCGCGATCGCCAACAACTCGATCTACGGCCTGTCCGGCGAGGTCTCCTCCACCGACACCGACCGGGCGTTCGCGGTCGCCCGCCGGATCCGCACCGGCAATGTCACAATCAACGCCCGCAGCCACTTCGGGATCGACAGCCCGTTCGGCGGCACCAGACAGAGCGGGCTGGGCCGGCGCAACGGCGCGGAGGGCTTCAAGGAGTACTTCGAGTCCAAGACCATCGGGATGCCCGACTGAACCGGCGCCGAGACGACGGTTGTTGGCGGGAAAACGCCCAAATCCCGCCACAAACCGTAGTCTCGGCGGCTTTAGCCGACGCCGCGCCAGGTGGTCTCGTCGAGCGCTTCCCGGCCCAGTGCGGTGTCCGGGACCTCGCCGCGCGACACCGAGATGACCGCATCCATCACCGAATTCGACACGCTACGGGTGAAGTCCGCAGTCCAGCAGAGCGAATGCGGCGTGCAGATCACGTTGTCCATCGACAGCAGGGGCTCGTCGGGGGACGGCGGTTCGGGTTCGTAGACGTCGAGGGCCGCACCGGCGATGGCGCCCGAGCGCAATGCCTCGGTGAGGGCGGGCTGGTCCACCAGCCCACCCCTGGCGATGTTGACGAAGTAGGCGCTCGGCTTCATCGCGGCGAAGAATGACTCGTCGATCATGCCGCGGCTCTCGTCGGTGAGGGCCGCGGTGAGGACGACGAAATCCGATTGGGCGGCCAACGTCGCACGGTCGACGACGTCGATGCCCATCCGGTCGGCCCGCGGTGAGCTGCCCGATCTCGTGTTGGCGATCACCGCGGCCCCGAGCGGCGCCAGCATCTCCGCCAGTTCAGAGCCGACCGAACCGAAACCGACGATGCCCACGGTGCGGCCGTCCAGGCCGATACCGCGGTGCCGCCCGCGTTCGCTGGACCAGCGCCCGGTGACGGTCACGCGATGGTTCTCCACCAGGCGGTGCGCGCAGGCCAGCAGCAACGTCAGCCCGGAGAGCGCGAGCGGTTTGCGGACGGCGTCGCGGGTGGTGGTGAGGACGACACCTTCGCGCGCCAACGCCACCGGGTCGATTCCGTCGTAGCCGGCACCGAACCGTGCGACGTGCCGCAACCGGGGTGCCGCACGCACCAGCTCGGCGCTGAACGGGACGTGGGCGAACGAGATCACCGCGTCCACACCGGCCAGCGCCGCCGGATCGACCGGACCGTGTGCGGGGATGTCGGGCAGCAGCCGCCAGGAGATCCCGGCCCGCTCCAGCCGGTGCAGGCCGATGTCGCCGAAAATGGTCGACCCGGTTTCGTCGGCACCGTCGGCGGTGAGACCGACCACGTAGTCGTCGGTCATGCCGCCGCCTCGTGCACCGGCCGCCGCACCATGAACGCATAGAAGCAGGCGCCGAGGACGGCGATCACCCCCGAGATCACGAAGGACGGGGCATAGGAACCGGTCCGGTCGACGATCACACCCGTGACGACCGGGGCCAGCGCACCGCCGAAATAGCCGCCGAAGTTCATGATGCCGCCGAACTGGGCCGCGTGCGTATCGGGCACGATATCGCTTGTGAGCGCCCATGATTGAGCCTGCACCGCGGCGACCAGACCGAGCGCGGCGCACAGCACGACAAGCGCCAACGCGAGGTTGTGGACGAACGGAACGATGCACAGCAGGACACCGAGACCGGCCGAGCCGCCGATCAGGACCGTCTTCTTCGAGCCGATCGCGCTCATCCCGCGTCGGCGCACCAGCACGAGGGTGAGCCGACCCGCGTAGATACCGGTGACCGCGGCCGCCAGGTAAGGAATCGCCGCGACCCAGCCGGTCTTGGCGATCGAGACGTCGAGGGTGTCCTGCAGGAACAGCGGCAGGAACGTGATGAAGATGTTCCAGATCCAGATGGAACTGAAGAAGCCGAGCATCATGCCCCAGGTCTGGGGGTAGGTGAAGAACTTGATCCACGGCAGATGCGCTTTCGGCTGCGTCGTGTCATCGCGACCGGCGAGGATGTACTCGTATTCCTCATCGCTCAACCGCTTGGACGACTCCGGGGCGCGGTAGTAGGCCCAGAATGCCGCCGCCAGCACC
Source organism: Mycobacterium sp. NPDC003449 (assembly GCF_053588415.1). NCBI lineage: Bacteria > Bacillati > Actinomycetota > Actinomycetes > Mycobacteriales > Mycobacteriaceae > Mycobacterium > Mycobacterium sp. NPDC003449. Next base: position 3,284 of record NZ_JBSFPX010000092.1, on the reverse strand, counting down.
AATCCCACCAGACCGATGATGAGGAACATCGCCCGCCAACCGAACGACAGCGACAGCACCGTCAGCACCGGAGGGGCGATCGCCGAACCCCATTTCGATCCGGAGTCCCAGATCCCCGCCGCCTGGCCGCGCTCCTCCCGGGGGAACCACGCGGTGGTGATCTTGCTGGAGTTCGGCGAATTGGGCGATTCGCCGACCCCCAGCAGGAACCGGAACGTCAGAAAGTGCGCCATGGTGTGGCCGACGGCCATCAGCGCGGTCGCGATGGACCAGATACCGACTGCGGCGAAGTACATCCGGCGCGCGCCCAGTTTATCGATCAGATAGCCGGCCGGCAGCTGGCAGACGGCGTAGGTCCAGGAGAACACCGCACCCATGAGTCCGATGTCGGTCTTCGACAGCCCCAGTTCGGCGATCATGTGCGGAGCGGCGATCGAGACCGACGAGCGGTCCATGTAGTTGAGGATGCCGGCCAGCAGCAGCCAGCCGAGGATCCAATACCGAAGATTCTTGACCTTCTTGGCGTCGCGCATGGTCCGCGCTTCGCTACGCGCCTTGATCTCTTGGGCCATGACACTCCTTTGTGCTGGGATGGGCCGTGCGGGAATGGATCACGTGCAGACTCAGTTGACGACGAGGCCGCCGTTGACGTTGTAGACGGCCGCGGTGATGAAACCGGCGTCCTCGGACAGCAGGAACTCGATCGTGGCGGCGATGTCGCGCGGGCTTCCGACCCGATCCACCAGCAGGCCGCCGATCATCTCGGCCTTGCGCTCCTCGGTGAGCGCGCCGCCCATGATGTCGGTGTCGATCGGGCCGGGAGAAACCACGTTGACGGTGACGCCGAACTTGCTCACCTCGCGCGCGACCGCGCGGCTGAAGCCGATCACCGAGGCCTTCGACGCCGAGTACGGCACCTTGCTGTAGGTGCCGCCGCCGAGCTGTGCGGAGGCCGACGACAGGTTCACCACCCGCCCGACGCCGCGGTCCACCATGCCGCGGATCGCGCGCTGGTTGACGACGAATGTGCCGGTGCTGTTGATGTCGAGCACCCGATTCCACTCCGCGAGAGTCACTTCCAGAAACGGAACCGGCGAGGCGACGCCCGCGGCATGAGCCAACCCGACCACCTGCGGCAGCTCCGCCTCGATCGCGGTGAACGCCCGATCGACCGAGGCGGGGTCGGCGATGTCGACGCCGTAACCCAGCACCGTCGTGGTGGTCTCCTTGTCGACCGCCCTGGCGAACTCGGTGACGGCCGCCTCGTCGATATCGAGCGCCGCGACGTGCCAGCCGGCCGATGCCAGGCGGCGCACCGTGACGCGGCCGATGCCCCGCTCCGAACCGGCGCCGGTGACGACTACCGTGCGCTCCGCGGGAAAAGCGTGTTCAACAGGCATGACGGTCCTCTTTCTGCGGTGAATTGGGTGGCGCCGCCGAAACCGGCACCGGGAGTGCGGCGACTTCCTCGACGGTCGCCCGCAGGGCCGCCACGTCGTGGGCGAAGCGGCCGAGGAACAACCCGTCGACCGCCCCCCGAAGACATGTCGCGGTCCCCGGGGCGGCGCCGCCGCCGTAGAGAATGCGTACCGGCCCACGATGTTTCGACAGGGCGGCCCGCAGCGCCTCGGCGACCAGGATGACGTGGTCGGCGGGTGCGGCCTGCGCCGCGCCGATCGCCCAGACCGGCTCGTAGGCGACGACGACGGGTGCATCGGGGATGGCGGACACGGCGTCGTCGAGTTGCCCGACGGTGTACTCGGCGGCGGCGCCGGGATCGGTCCGGGCCGCCTCGCCGACACACACCAGCGGCACCATGCCGTGCGCGGCCACCCGGCCGACCTTGGCCCGTACCGTCGCGTCGTCCTCCCCGAACAGGCTGCGCCGCTCGGCATGTCCGACCTCGACATAGCGGCAACCGAGTTCGGCCAAGGTCGCCGCGAGCACCTCGCCGGTCTGCTGGCCGGCATCGCTGGCGGCCACGTCCTGGGCGCCCCAGGCGATTCCGGTGCCTGCCAGCGTGGCCGCGGTCGATTCGAGCAACGGGAACGTCGGCAGCACAGCCAGTTCCACGTCGCCTGCCGCGGCGACCGGGCCGAGGGCAGCCACCTCGGCGACCCAGCGCCGGGTGTGTGCCGCGCCGAAATACGCTTTGGTGCTCACCGCCACGAGTGGCCCGCTCATGATGTCGTCGCCTGGTGGTGGCCCAGCAGTGCCTCGGCCACCGCGTCGATCAGCAGCGCCAACGACGTCGCGCCAGGGTCCGGGGTGCCGAGGCTCTTGTCCCCGAGCACCCGGGACCGGCCCCGCCGGGCCACCACGTCGGCCGTGCCGGCCGCCGCTGCCCGCGCGACCGCACTGGCCCGCGCGAACGCCTCGGCCGGGTCCAGATCCGCTGCGGCTCCGGCGAGTTCGTCGGTGACCGGGACCAGCACGTCGATCAGGGTCTTGTCGCCGACCTGGGCGCCGCCGACGGCCCGGACCCGGTCTGCGGCGTCGCGCAAACCGGCCACCAGGTCGGTAAACGACACACCGCCGTCCCGAGGCAGCCGGTCGGCCAATGCGAGCAACCCGACTCCCCACAACGCACCCGATGTGCCGCCGGCCCGGTCGGCCCAGGCTTCGGCACCGCGGGACACCACGGTCGGGGCGTCGCCGCCCGCGGTGACGGCGGCCCGCGCCTCGGCGAGCGCGGCGTCGACGCCCCGGCACATCCCGCGGCCGTGGTCGCCGTCCCCCGCCACCGCGTCGAGCCGGCCGAGTTCGTCCTCGTGCTCGTGCAACGCCACGGCCGCGGCCTCGAACCCGGCCAGGGCGAGGGCGCCTGCCGCCGCACCGGACGGCCCGGCGGGAATCACCTGCGGGAGTTCCGCATCGGCGGTTTCCACGGTTTCCAGGGCCCCGGTCAGGGCGGGCAGACTCGCCGTCGCGGTGCGGCGGAAGGCCGGCGTATCGGCCGGGGCCAGCCAGAGCCGTTCCAGCTCGTCGTCGAGCCAGCTGACGGTCAGCGAGCAACCGGCCATGTCGAGGCTGGTGACCAGCTCGCCCACCTCCGGCGCGACCAGGTGCATGCCCGCACGTTCGAGCCGGGTCGCGACCCCGCGCCACAGCACGAACAGCTCCTCGTACTTGACCGTACCCAGCCCGTTGAGTACGGCGGCTATCCGATCGCCCGCCCCGGCCGGGCGTTCGGCGAGCACGCGCCGCACCAGCTGATCGGCGAGCTCGTCCGCGGACGGTGCGGGCTCCTCACCGATGCCCGGTTCACCGTGGATGCCCAGGCC
>NZ_JBSFPX010000091.1:0-27942 GCF_053588415.1 Mycobacterium sp. NPDC003449 | reverse complement strand
CCATGACTCCATCCTTCACAAGAGATGAAGCCTCCGGACTCACCGGGGCGATTCATGCTGTCTGTGATCAGGGGAATGAGTAGGCCAAGAGTCGAGCGGATACCGTCGCCTTGATCATTCAACATCGGCAACTCGGCAACCGCGTGGGCGTAGTCGGCAGTTACTTCATTGACACTAGGGGTTGGAAGACCGGGGTCTCCGATGCGGTAGTAAAGATTTGAAGCAAGTACATCGAGGTACAGGTTGATGCCGAAGATCTTTTCGGCCACTTCATGCACTTGACGGCGGGCTTTCTCATCGGTGCGTATGACGTGCATCGGATGTGTCGGCGCATCCCCAATCGTGGCCAACTGGCCCGTCCCTTGACAAACTTCGATGCGCTCGGCGGGCCGTTGGTGAGACACGAACCACGGCGTGAGGCTCATCGGGGTCGGACTGTCCCGACGCCATGCGGCCACGATATTCCCTTGGTAAGCCTGCTGCTTGCGATTGATCTGGGTGCGCCCGTCGCGCTCCTCAAATCGCGCGTTGGCCCTGAGCCAAGCCATCATGTCCTCCAGGGTGCCTCCCCAAGGGCTCAGCATCTCGGTGACAACGCATGGCGCGTCCGACCTCGCTAGCGATTGAGACCGCAAAATCTGGACGATGTTGTTGAGGAGCGTCGTTTTGCCGACGTTGTTCGCACCGACCACCGCCGTGACACTCCCCGGCCCCGGGAGTGGCAGCATCTCACCCCCTCCGATTCGGATGCCGTGAAGTCCAAATCCAAAGGCGTCGGCGTTGCCCGTCGTGTCATCACTAACCGTCACAGTGCCCCCTGGATCTTGGCAAGATCTCGCCCGATTGGACGCTCAATGCTTGCACAAGCGTTAGGGTCACTTCCGAATAGAATCACGTGCGTTGAGGTCTGCAAACAACAAACACCCTGAGGGCCGTGATTACATCCGCGATGGGGATGTGTTCCTGTTCCAATTGACGGTCCTTGCCGCGGCAGCGGTGCTCCTCATTGAGTCGCTCGTAGATCCTCCGCTCGGAATCATGCAGGCCCACTGGCACGTCGGCGTCGCTGAGGCCTTGGTCGCGCGCGCTGTCGTGCTGCTGGTTCGGGTAGCGGTCCCAGGTTTGTTCATCCATCAGGACAGAATTCACGTTCATTCCGCCGCGGCGCAGCGAGGCGAGAATGGCCAGGCCGGCACGGTCGATGTCTCCCCAGTACATGAGCGTCTTCGCGGTGGCGGTCCACCGCAGATCCGCCAGTGAGGTGACGCCGGATCCCAGCCCATAGAGCACGGCCAGGCCGGGTGCGACGATGTCCAGGGTGTGACCGAGTTTGCGGTTCTCGACGATCAGAATCGACTCGGGAGCAAGGGAACTCGCGTTCAGCGTCGACAGCGAGGCCGCAAACCGGTCCATCCCGGCCGCGGCGGCACGTAACTGGGTGCAGGCCAGGTACACGTGGATGGGTGACTGCTCGGCCAGCAAGCCGATGTGGGCCTCCAGTCGTGCTTGCGGGTCACCGGGTCCCGACGCGCCCAGCATTGCGCCCAGCAGTGCCGCATTGGCCTCGATCCATTTGGTGTGCACGCCGGGGACTGCGAGCTGGCGGAGGATCAGCGCGTCACCGGGGCCATCAGCGATGTGTGCGACGGTGGCGGTGGCGTTGTGCCACTCGGCTTCGCCGAGTTTGGCGATGGTCCTGGCGATCGGGAGCGGAATCGCCTCGACGCTGCCCCACACCACCTCGGACATCTCGACCACCGCGGCGAACCGCTCACGAGCGATGGTGAACATTCGCGCTATCTGCGGAGACAGTTCGAGAGCTTGGTCCGCATCGTTCAGTGTCCACCATTTGGGCAGTTCATGTGTTCCGAGCCCGCGCGCGCGACGCGGTTCGGTGTGAATGGTCCCTGGAAGGGTTTGAGCGCGAGCCGCCTCCCACGATGCGGCCCATAGCTGCGCGGCTGTGACGTTCTTGTCGAACTGCGCGCCACGCGGGGCCTCGAGATTGATTCTCAGTGGCCAATTTCCCCTGCCGAGAGCCCATTTCACCCAGTTGTCCTGGCTGAGTTGCTTGACGTGTGCAACGGCATCCTCGACCGAGCGCATATCTCAACCCGCCGGCTGACTGGCGGTGGCGGCCGCGGCTTCCTTGCGAAGCGCGGTGAGCCGCTGCACGGTCACCGTTTGGGCTGATGCCCGCTCGTCGCTGTTCTTGCTGACCATGACAACGCTGTCGATGTAGGGCTGGATCACGGTGGTGTTCGTCACCGTCGCGACGATGACCAATTGGAAGCCGAAGCGCCTGAATGCAGACAGCGACTGACGCGCGAAGTCGGGATCGGATTTAGAGAACGCCTCGTCGATCATTAACTGCGCGAACACCGGCCGGCTGTCCCTACTGTCGTGGTCGGCGAGGTTGTAGCTCAGCGCGCCGGCCAGGCAGAACGCCATGAGCTTCTCCTGTTCGCCCCCGGACTTCGCGGTGGCGTTGGTGTAGGTCGCCTTGGGGGTCCGCAGGTCGTCTTTGTCGTACTCGGCGCAATAGAAGATAAATCTGTTGCGGACATCGAGTGCGTCGGCCTTCCACCTGCGATCCTCGCTCTGCTCGGACGCTAACTTGTTGCGCAGCTCCAGAATGTCCTGGTACTGGTCGAATATCGCTTTCTCGTCGCGGTTGGACACCGCCGGGATCCGTTCGGAAATTCGGCGGGCGATCTCGTTGAACTGCATCGCCGCAGTCAGGTGTTTGTCCTCCGCGCACAGCTTCAGGATGGTGCCGGGCGCGAACTCGACCGAGACCAAGCCCGCATTGACCCGGTTGATCTGGTCCTGGATCCGCTGCGCCTCGTCGTCGGCGAGCTGGTAGAGCCGAAGGATGGCGTGGGGTGCCTGCTCCGTGATGAGCAGCAGCATCTGTTCCTCGGCTTCGGCGACTTCTCGGTCTTTGATGCGCCGCCACAGTGCCACGTAGTCGTGGACCTTCTCGTCCAGGTCCGAGCTGTCGTTGGGGATGGCTTCGGGAAAGTCGATGTCGAAGTTTCGGATGATGGTTTCAAGGTCTCGCCGAAGGCGGTTGACGTTGACCTCCAGGCGCTGTTGATCCCCGGAGATGATGCGCCACAGCTCGGTGACATAGGGGGTGGGGTCGAGCAGATCCAGTGTTTGAGAAAGCTCCGGGAGGTAGGCCTCGATGGCTTTCCTGGAGTGATCCCCCACCGCGGCGGGCCGCAGCGTTTCCTGCAAGTTGAGCAGTTTGGTGCGCCGGGTGTCGTGGCCCTCCGATTCGAGTTCCAGGCGCGCTTGTCGGTTGCCCAGGAGTGTGATGTCGTTTTTGTACTTCTCGGCCTCGTCCTCCAGTGCGGACAGGTCGGGATTGTCGGCCATCAACGCGTCGAGTTGGCGCTGCAGTGCCTGCTCTTCGGCTTCGGCGCTGACCAAATCGACCTTGCTGAAGCGGTCGAACTGGCTCAGTTTCTCCCATAGAGCACCTTTTGTGCGCAGCCCGATCACCTTGGCGTCGATCTCCGTGAGGGCCTTCTGGGCCCGCTCGAAACGCTCCTGCGCCTCCTCCAATTCCTCGCGCAGTGCCGCGATCTTCTCGGCGATGTTGCCCTGGAAGATGTAGGTCGACGGACTCAGGTCGCCCCGGTCGTCTTTGATGCTGCGCTTCTCACTCTCCTTGCGGAGCCCCTGGTCGGTGACCGCTCGTCGGTAGTGGCCGAACTCCTCTGTGCTGTCGACGAGGGTGTAGTCGCCTTGTTGAGCGATCAGGTGCGCGGCCGTCCGGGCACATTCGTGGCCGGGGTCGATGAGCTGCAGGCAGCCGGCGAGACTGTTGCGGGGTGGCTCGCTGGCCGGAAGGTCGGAGGTGACCTTCTCGATCCGTAGGAAGCCACGCATGTTGTGGTCGTTGACGTACCGCAGCGCTGCACGGTGGTGCCGCTCGGGAACCAGCAGCGCCAGCCCCGTCCCGCGCAGCACTCTCTCAACGGCCTTACGCCACCGGGATCGGTCGGGCCGGAGGTCCATCAGTTCACACACATACAGCAACTGGCCGTGGTTGAGGCCGAGCGCCTGGGCGATCTCGCCGCGCATCCGGTCAGCGTCGCGGGGAACCGTCGAGCCCCTGGCCTCAACGCGTTTGAGTTCCTCGGCGGCGGCACGCAACTGGTCGCCGGCCGCGCTCTTGGCCGGGGCGAGAACGTCAATCATGTGGGTTTGCAGCGCAGTCAGTTGATCAGTGATGTTGCCGATGGCGGCGAGGCTTTCGACCCTCAACGACTCGAAGTCCTCAACTGTCTCCGCCGGTGGAAACTCCAGGTCCCAAAGCACTTCGTCATACGTGGTGCGGGCTGCGCTGACGTCCTGGGTGTGGACGCGTGCGCTGTTCAACGCGGTCTGCAGCGGGGCAAGGTCTTTGCTGATACTCGTGATGAGGCTGAATACTTCTCGCCGCCGGGCGTCGAGGATGCTCTGCCGATCAGCGAGTTCTTGGGTTTCCTCGCCTATGCGGTCGATCTCGGTGCCCAGACGCTCGATCTCCGGTGGTATTTGAGCTACGCGCCGTTGATCCATCCACGCCACCACGGTCTGGCGCTCCAGCACGTGGATCGTTGCCAGTTGCGCGGATTCGCTGACGTAGTTCTGGTGGATCTCCTCGATGTTGCGCAGTCGCTCCAGCTTCCGGCGCGCCACGCTGAGGGCGTCGCGGGCCTGCACCAAGGGGTTGATCTGTTCCAGCGCGGTGTTGAGTTCTTTGAGGGATTCCGGCTCGTCGAGCATGTATTCGCGGACGAAATCCTCCATTCCGCCAACACTTTTGAGAGACTTAGCCTTACCCAGGAGGTCAAGTGCTGACGAGGCTCCGGTCAGGCCGATCGCACCGTAGAGAGTGTCGAGATACCATCCTTCGTCTTTGCGGCGGCACTGCCAGCCCGCTTTCTCGAGGACCGATTTCGAGAAGCCGCCGACCGCCCAGGCGTCACAGGCGTCTTTGATGTCGACATCGGCGTTGATGATCGCGTACAAGCTGGAGGCATTCGATTCCTGGCCTGCTTGCAGCCATTTGAGTACAAGTCCGGTGATGACCGATCCAGTGCTGCCAGAGTAGGTCACGGCGATCGCCGACCACGCCGCACCGGTGGGACGCAGGAACTTCTTGCGCACCCGTTCGCCGGGGTTCTGGACGTCGCCGACCATGCCGCGGATGTACTTGTCGACGCTGCGCTGACTCGACTGTGGGGCGTGCCCGCCCGATTTGTCGTTGGAGGCGTTGAAGTTCCGACGTCGCTGGGACAGGAACGCCACCGACAGCGCATCGAGAAGCGACGACTTCCCTGCGCCCGATGATCCGGTCAACAGAGTCCCCGTGCGGGTGAGCGCGATGTCGTGATAACCGTCGAACACTCCCCAGTTGATGACCTGCATGCGTGACAGCCAGTGCTGGCGGGGTTGGTGGACCGCGCTGCCGTTAGTCGTCATCGGATGTGCCGTTCTCGGTGGCGGCCCAACCCTCGGCGTCGACATCATCGGTGTTGAGATCAACCTGACCGCTGCCGTGGACGGGGCCGCCGTCGCTCTCGCGCCGCAGCCGCTCGAATTCCCTGTCCAGTTCGTCGACCATCTGTCCGCTCATGACCGCCAGGATCGCCGGGCTGATAGAGAAACTGTCCGGATCGTCGCCGCTGGGCAGCAGGACTTTGACTTTGACCATCTTGGCGATGGCGTCTTCGACACGGCCACGGAGCATGGCTTCGTCGCGGTCTTTCTTGTGGCGGATTCCGATGAACAACTCATGGATGTCATCGCGGCCGATCAACTGGTCTGCGCGGCTGGTGCGCGCGATGCGTGCAAGCTGCAGCGCCAGGATGGAGGCGTAGGTTCCCATGGGTTCGCGCCGGAGAAGTTTCCGCGCTCGGGGATACTGGGTGTCGGGTTGCGCCTGTTCGGCGTAGGTCACTTCGAGGTCTTCGTGGATGCGGAGTTTGAGGTCCAGCTCGCATAGACGCGAAGCCAGCACCCGGCGGTGGTCGATCACCCACCCCCACAGGTCCGGATGGGCATCCTTACTGATGTAGCGGCGCGTCAACAGATTCTGCAGCGCCCAGCAGGCTTGACTGGGCAGCTCACCGGAGTCGCCTTCAAAGCGTGGGAGCCGGGACGCTCCGGTCGCCGCCGCGCTCTGCTGAACCTCGGGCAATTTGTCAAAGTTGAAGTCACTCAGGGTCATTGTCGCTCCGCATCTGGCAACGGCGAACGAAAGTAGAGTTCGGGGACCTCCATCACGCATTCGCCGCCGGCAATGGAGCGAAAGCGCACGGGCCGAGTCACCCGCTTCTGGTCACTGTCTTGCTTGGACGCCATGGACCACAGCACCATCACGTCGCCAAGAAACGGTGTCTCGACCATGCCGACCACTTCTGGTAGCGATACGGGTCCGACGGCCACCGCGGTGTTGACCAGTTCGGTCAGCGCCACCATGTCGACCTGCGCGGCTAGGGCGCTGAAGCCGCTCAGATCCGCAGGAGCGGCGGCTTCCCGCGCCGCTTGCGGCGGAGTCGGATCTTGGATGTTGAAGCCAAGCTGGTCGATTGAGGTCGCAGCCAGAGCGCCGATCGGGAAGTCAACCTTGGTGGGTGAGTCGACGATCGACTCCCCCAGCAGGGTCTGGGCCCTGGCGATCGCCTCATTAATCTGTCGAGCCAAGCCGCGGGCCTGCTCTGCAGTCCCTGACCTGAAGAAGCGGTTAATCCGTTGAGCGCAGCGCTGTTCGGTGCGGGCGACTTCGCCGATCTGAGCGTTGACGCGTTTGAAGAAGCTGCGCATCACATCGCGCAGGCCTGGGTGCAGGTCCGGTAGACGATCGGTGATCAGGTCGATGTCGGCCTTGAGTCGGGCGCGTTTGTCGGGGTCTTGCACCGTATGGGCGAACGCCATGTAGGAGGCGCGTTCCCGCGAGCTGAACAAGTCGTTGTAGTCGGAGAACATCTGCGCGGAGCGGTCGCGGAATTCGCGGTCGGACTCATCGGTCCCGCTGATCAACCCCATGGTGATCTCGTTCTGTCGGCTGCCGTACCGAACGACGTCGTTGACGATCTGTTCCATCTGCAGCGCGATCGACTGCGCCTCGTCAGTGAGGTTGAGCATGTTGGGCTCCGGCCGGCGCCCCTCATCCAGTTCTTCGAGCAGTCGGTAGAGTCCTTCGATCTGAGCCTCGATGTCTTCGCGCACCCGTTCGGAATCGTCGTCGAGTTGGGAAGCAACCTTCTTCAACCCGCTCGAAATGCGGTCCATAGAGCCACCGGTGGCCACCGATGCCGCCCTACGGAGCCCGCGCAGGAACGCCAGCACGTCGCGGGCGTCCTCGCTCAGGGAGCAGTAGTTCTGCGCTGCCGGCCCGGTGCCCACTGACACACGGTTGAGAAAACCGTCGCGGGACCAGCGTTTGATCAGGGCCAGCGCTGTCAGATCTCCCAGGCCAACGCAATCCATATCCTGCTCGAGTCGGGGGACCAGCTCGGATTCGGTGATCTTCGCGACGTGATCGAGGTGTCTCTCCATCAGCGTCACATAGGCCGCGAGATTGTTGGCGGCCAACAACCGGACAGCCGGAGCCTCCTGCGCCTGTTGGTTTACAGCGAACAGCTCGGCAACGCCGTGTCCCAATACATCCGCCATCCCATTCCCATTCCCGGCTTCCCAGGGTTACAGCCAACTAAGCCTGCCCTGCTACCAAGTGACGTCGACGATTCCCTCCCGATCGCTGCTGCCATTTTGCTGACTGCAAGATCAATGATGGCCTCGGAGTCCGACATCTTTGTCGGTGTCGACTCAGCCATCGCCAGCATCGTCCCAGAAGTTTCATAGTTGGCGCAGGTCAACGTCGATATCACCCGTTCGACCGACGCCGCCATCCCATTCGACAGACCGGCGCCTGCGAGATGCATCTCGTAGGCCCTCCTACGACTCTGTCGGCCACGCAGCGCTTACGATGCAGCCAGAAGGAGGCCCGGGCCAACCTCGGCAGATTGCCTTGGACTGCTGAAATCCCAAACGGATTTCTAATTGGATATCGACGGACATTTGATGCCGGCTACAGACACAGAGACGGGACACCGCAGCAAACATCACACAAGCCGACCGCAACTGACTCAGCGAGATCAGTGGCTTGCATGAGCGAGTCGAATCGCCAAGGTCGCCGTCGCCGACGAATCTTTTTCAACCTCGCCCGAGTTCCAGCACGGTTGTCCGACTGGTGCTATACCGTCCCGAACACACTGTCACGTTGTGCTCAGGAGGACTCATGACATTGGGGTATCGGGCAATCCTCCGACTGAGCCGCACGGAGAATGCGATCAGCGTCGCCGAATCTCAGCTCAGCGCGTGGCTGCGCGGGCGCAAACATAAGGGCATCGAAGTCAGCGACTGGGATGGTCCCGGACGATACCGATTGGGCAACAACGCCGAGCTGCTGGTTGTGCACGCCGAAGACGGGCTCGACGGCAGCCAACGCCGCCTGTACCGAATGGATGAAGCCAACCCTTCGGGCGCGTGGATCGTATCGCTATACGCATTGTCGGCACCGCAAGCGCGCTCGCTTCAACAGACGCTGGTCGTTGAGGTCTCAACCAAGGCAGCCGACGCGCGCGATGCCGTGACGAAGACTGCGCCGCCAACACTGATGCGACAGATTCTGGATACCCACGCCGCACACGACGGCGCAGCACCCCTCACCGGCATGCCACAGTTCGTTCGGGGCGACCGCGCCAACGAAGTGTTGGCGGCGATACAGGACCAAGACCGCACCACATCCGTCGTCGTTGCACCGGTCCCATGGACTGAACACGAAGACAACTGGCGAAAGATCGTCGCCAGTCTCACTGTGGACAGTGTTGGCGTCGCGTCAACATTTGTCACCGACGCCAAAGCAACCGAGATACTCAACAAGGCGCTACCGCCATCGCACTCGGTCGCGAAAGGCGTCGTGAGAACCTACGCCCCACGCGTTGACACCGAGGCATCCGAAGACCGCCTACGCCACCTGATGCTCTTCCCGGACACTCTCGCACGCTCGCTGGTAGGGAAAGATGCCACTCGGGTCGCCGCACCCCTGTCCAAACGTCACGCAGAGTCGACACGACTTCGCTACATCGAGCGCGAACTACCTAAAGATGTTCGCCGAGGCATCGACCTTCTCCGCCGCGCCGAAGCAGAGCAACTCCGCGCACAAGCCGTCAAACAGACCGTCTCCACCTTCCACGAAGAGTCACGGAGGGCTGCGCAGTCGACGGCTGACGCCCCGTCCGAGCGCCCCTTCACTCGCCTGACACAGATCATCAGACGGTGGGTCGGTCCTTCGGAGTCAGTATCCGAGGAGTCGGTCGAACGCCTCGGCGCGCAACTGGAAGCGAAGACCGCCGAGATCGCGCTGCTGGAGGAACAATTCAACCAAGCTGTTGACGAGAACGCAGCGCTGCGGGGAGCATTCGAGAATTCCCGCTCGCAGTTCGACGAACTACATCTCGCAGTCACGATTGCCGAAGACAATGTGCGCGACGCCGAGCGCACTGTCACCCAATTGCGCCAACGTCTGGTCGAACACGGTAAACCCGAACTTGCTTTCGTCGCACCCGAGGAAGACGTCTGGAAAGACGTTCCCGACGACATGTACGAGCTGCTAGCCCGAATCACTCCAGGCGCAAAAACCCACCCGGCATTCGAGTACGTGGTTTTCACTGGGGACGAAGACAAGACACTGGACATCGAGCGATACGGGCAGGGAATGCGCTATGCCCACGCATTCTGGGACAGTATTCATGTACTGCATGCCTACGCAGAGGGACGGGCGCAAGGTCGGATTCAGTGCGGCGTGCACGGCTACCTACAAACCGACCACATCATCGGGCACAAGTGTCCACCAGACCGGCATGCCTCGGGTGAAAGCGATATGACACTGCGTCGCTGGGGCAAAGAACGGACCCTACCGGTCCCGAAAACAGTCGATCCCAAAGGAATGATCGTAATGGCTGCGCACTTTCGCCCTCCATGGTCTGACCAGACCGCGCCACGCATGCACTACTACGACGACACCGCGAATACCGGCAAGGTGTATATCGGCTACATCGGACGGCACTTGAAGAACACCAAGAGCTAGCTCGGTCGCATCCGCCGATCCGGCAATCGACGTCCCATAGCGGTCGCAATGGAGGTTCCATATGCCGTGCGATCAGCTCTGCTGCACGAATAGGTGACAGTTGAGTCTATCTGAACTCGCCTCCCACGGAATCAGGCGTTCCGTGCGTCCCGGTGCAACTCCCGGGTTCTGGCAACGTTGTTAAACAAATTAGGGCCCCGCTTGTCAATCTCCGATGGATCTCGATAACAGCCGCCGCCGCACTTATCGCGCCATATTTGCGAATCGTGACAAATGCAATTGATGAGCAACTGTAATTGTCGCGGTAGGACCATTTCTGTGCTTGCCGAGAATAATGTCAGCTTCACCACCACGAGGGTCTTCACGATCAAATGCGTCAGGCCTGTGCAAAAGCATTACCATATCCGCATCCTGTTCCAAGCTACCGCTTTCGCGCAGGTCAGAGACTTGTGGACGCTTATCTGTCCGCTGTTCTGGTCCACGGTTAAGCTGACTAATTGCCACCACTGGAACGTCTAATTCTTTTGCCATCAATTTAAGGCTACGCGAGAAGTCCGACACTTCCTGCTGGCGTGATTCGTACTTCTTGCCCGAGCTCATCAGCTGCATGTAGTCGACCACGACCAGTCGCAGATCCGCCTTCTGCGCGAGCCGTCGGCCTTTGGCCCGGATCTCCATCATGGTCAGGTTGGGTGAGTCGTCGATGAACAGCGGGGCCTCGCTGATCTCGCTCATCCGCCGGGCTAGCCGGGTCCAGTCGTCGTCGCTCATCCGACCCGAACGCATATCGCCCAGTTTGATTTTCGCCTCGGCCGACAGCAGCCGCATGACGATCTCGGACTTGCTCATCTCCAGGGAGAAGATGACGCTGGCCATCTGGTGCTTGATCGAGCAGGACCGCATGAAGTCCAGGCCGAGGGTGGAGTTGTGAGTCGGCACCATTGCTCGACTCGCAAGATACATGTGCGATGCGTTGTCGACCTCAACGCACCGCACCGGCACACTGTCAACACGGCGGACATCAACGATGAAACGGGAACTCGAGCGGGACGTGCCCGCACACTTCCGGCGCTCTTTGTGTAGCAATGCCTTACGGTGCAGCCCGAAGACTTCATCGGATGTCGAAAAGGTGATGGTGAATGACGTCGACGATGACTCGGTGCGACCCTTGACTCGCTTGGTCGACGTCTGGCACCTGTACCCCAGGCTGACCACGAGCTCAGCGAAGTCCCTCGCAAGCCGCTTGTTCGTCACGGCGAACTGCACCGCCCCTCCAGCGGTAACCGTTCCATCGGTGTCCAGCAGGCCCGCGAGGAGCGCTCTACGCTGCGTCTCTGAAGCTCGAAGGTACTCTGCCGGAATGTGTTTGGCGCCCAGCACGCCAACCGTCCGCAAGCGCGCCTGCAGCGTCCCCACCGTGTTTCGGCACGCCTGGCACAGTCGCAGCCCGCACGACGGTGCGCCGCATGCCGAACACTGCGGGGCGGGCGCCGGTTCAGATACAAATCGAGCACGCCCGCCGCAACTGCGACCGCACGTACGTACCTGACTGGTGAGCGGTACAAACTCGACACCGCAGACCACACAGGATCGCGAAGCAACGCCAGGCTCTTCAGCAAGCTGTATTCGATAGCGGTACTGCGCAGAATCCGACTTGCGAGTTACCAGTCCTTCGGCCTCGATGCGGACGATAATCTCGGGATCCGCTGTCGTGATTTGCGCGGCTGCTGACGTTCCGTCTCCCAGCCATGCGCCCATCGTGTACGGCGGGACCAGAAGGTCGCGCTCCTCCCCCTGGATGGCCGCAGTGTTGGTTACCGAATGATTCAGCCGCCGGTCTGCAGTCTCGCAACGCAACGAGTCTGCAATCTCCGTGGTGGTGCGTACGGCCGCAAACGTCCGCTGATTCCTATAACCGTTGTAACCCGTCGCCGCAGACTGTGCCGATCGCTTCGAGGCCCTCGTCTCCGTAAGCCACTGATGCTGCGCATCGGCGACGATCACTGTCCCGTCGGAGAACTCGACCTCGTAGCAGGGCCGGCCGAGCATCACCTCGGTGGCGGCCAGCACCCGGGTCGGCTCGCCGTCGGCGCCGAGGAGCGTGTCGCCCACAGCGACATCGCCCATCGTGGTCCACCCGGCGGGCGTCGGCAGGGGGGTGTCGAGCGCGAGCGCCTTCCCCACACCGGGCCGCGCGGCGATGATGACCATCTGCCCGGCGTGCAGCCCGTTGGTCACCTCGTCGAGTTCGGTGAAGCCGGTCGGCACACCGCGCGCGATCCCGCCCTGCGAGGCGATGGCGTCGATCTCGTCCATCGTCGGCTGCAGCAGGTCCTCCAGCGGCACGAAGTCCTCGGAGGCCCGCCGTTCGGTGACGTCGTAGATCTCGGCCTGCGCCCGGTCCACCACATCGGTGACGTCGGCGCCGTCGGCGCCGGCGTAGCCGTACTGCACGACGCGGGTCCCGGCCTCCACCAGTCGGCGCAGCAGCGCCTTCTCGGCCACGATGCCGGCGTAGAAACCCGCGTTGGCCGCGGTCGGAACGGTGGAGATCAGGGTGTGCAGATACGGTGCCCCGCCGATGCGGCGCAGCAGCCCGCGGCGGTCGAGTTCGGCGGCCACCGTGACGGCGTCGGCGGGCTCACCGCGCCCGTACAGGTCGAGGATCGCGTCGTAGACGTTCTGGTGCGCGGGCCGGTAGAAGTCGCCGGGACGCAGCCGCTCCAACACATCGGCGATGGCGTCCTTGGACAGCAGCATGCCGCCAAGCACCGCCTGCTCGGCAGCCATGTCCTGTGGGGGCTGCCGGCCGAAATCCTCACTCGGCGGCGGCCCGTCCATGTCCGCACGGCCATCCGGATGCCCCAGGTCGTCCACGACTGCCACGGACTCCCCACCCCCTCCGAGACATAGCTCGAACGTCTATTCGAAACGGCACTGCAACTGTAAGGCAAGGTCCCGACAGATTCCGGAACGACTCGCGGCAGCTTACGGTAGACGTTGCTGGCGGCCCCCGAAAGTCACCCTGTTGATGATCCTGTGGATGGCATGGGGATATCTCTGTGGACGCATGCTGCGGTCCTGGGGAGAACCTGTGCATTACTTCGCGATGAGAAGATGTATTGCCTGATCAGAGCGGCAACAGGGCGGTGGAAAACTGTGGATGGGAAGTTGTACGGCGTGTCGTCGCGGGTTGCCGTCTCGGGCGTGTTGTGTTGCACCCAGGAGCCGTGAAGGTTAACGGATGGTTAGGTTCGCTGTCCACATTTTCCCTCACGGTGTTCGCCAGCGGACACAGCAACGCCCGGGCGAGACCCCTCTCGGGGCCCCACCCGGGCGGATGAACTGCTGACGGTACTAGACCGCGGCCACTCGCGGTGGCCTACCGGCTACCTATTCGGCTCGCTATTCCGCGATGACGTTCAGCGACACCTGGGCCTCGACCCCGGTGTGCAGCCGAACGGTCACTGGGTGCGTGCCGACGGACTTGATGTGCGCCTTGGGCAGCTGGACCGTGCGCTTGTCCAGGTTCGGCCCACCGGCCTTCTTGATGACGGCGACGACGTCGGCCGCGGTCACCGAACCGAACAGCTTGCCGGTGTCGGCGGCCGCGTGAACGGGCAGCGAAACCTCGCCAAGCCCCTCCAGCGCGGTCTTGAGCTCGTTGGCGTGCTCGACACCGCGGACCTCTTTGCTCTCCCGGGCCCGGCGGATCTCGTCGGCCTGACGCTCGGCGCCACGGCTGGCCACGATGGCCAGCCCGCGCGGCAGCAGGTAGTTGCGGCCGTAGCCGTCCTTGACCTCGACGGCGTCCCCGGCGATACCGAGGTGCTCGACCTCAGCGGTGAGAATCAGCTTCATGTGTCTGCCCCCTACCGCGTCGACGAACCGAACGGCAGCAGAGCCACCTCGCGGGCGTTCTTGACCGCGACGGCAACGTCGCGCTGGTGCTGGACACAGTTGCCGGTCACCCGGCGGGCGCGGATCTTGCCGCGCTCGCTGATGTAGGTGCGCAGCAGCGCGGTGTCCTTGTAGTCGATGTTCTGCCCCTTGCCCTTCTTGGAGCAGAACACGCATTTACGGGTCTTGACCGGCTTTTCCGGTGCCGGCCGACGCTTGTTGGTCTTGGCCATTGGTTATCTCTCTCTTGCAAAAATTTTCGATGTTGATCAGAAGGGCGGCTCGTCGTCGCCGCCGCTGAACGAACCCGACGCCGGGGCACTGCCCCACGGATCGTCCTGTTTGGGCTCGGACTGGCGGGCTGCGCCACCGCCACCACCGCCGCCGCCGAAGCCGCCGCCCCCGCCGCCGCTGCGGCTGGCCTTGTTGACCTTGGCCGTGGCGTACCGCAGGGACGGGCCGATCTCGTCGACCTCAAGCTCGACAACCGTGCGCTTCTCACCCTCGCGGGTCTCGAAGGACCGCTGCTTGAGCCGTCCCTGAACGACGACCCGCGCACCGCGGGTGAGGCTTTCGGCCACGTTCTCGGCGGCCTCACGCCAGATGTTGCACCGCAGGAACAGCGCCTCGCCGTCCTTCCACTCACCGCTCTGGCGGTCGTAGATGCGCGGGGTCGACGCCACGGTGAAATTGGCGACGGCCGCTCCGGACGGAGTGAAACGCAATTCCGGGTCAGCGGTCAGGTTTCCGACAACGGTGATGGTGGTGTCACCAGCCACGAGATCCTCCTGGGCAGGGTTGGACGCTCTTCGAGCAAGCGCTCACGGGTGCAGTCTTTTGGCGCGAGCCTACGCAGCGACGCCGACGACTTACAGCCTTTAGTGCTTGTCGGTCCGCATCACCTTGGTGCGCAGCACCGACTCGTTCAGGTTGAGCTGACGGTCGAGCTCGGACACCGTGGCGGGCTCGGCCTTGACGTCGACGACGGCGTAGATGCCCTCGGCGTGCTTGGCGATCTCGTAGGCCAGCCGGCGACGGCCCCAGATGTCGACCTTGTCGACAGATCCGCCATCCTTGCGGATGACATTGAGGAACGTCTCCAGCGACGGAGCTACGGTGCGCTCGTCAAGAGTGGGGTCGAGAATGACCATGATTTCGTATGGACGCATTAGAACCTCATCACCTCCTATGGTCGTCGCGGCCACGGCGGATTCCGTGGCAGGAGGGTCGCCTGCGTCGGCAACCGGGCCAGGCTACCCGATGGTGACCTGAGCTGCGAAATCCAGCCCGCAGGCGCACCGGTGCGTCACGACCGGTCCCGGGCCAGCGTGTCGGCGAGCTCCTCGGCCAGCGCGGGTGTCGCGGCCACCACCCCCGACCAGCGCCGGCTCAGGTCGGGGTCGATCTCCAGCGGCCTGCCCCGCACATCAAGGACGGCCCCACCCGCCGCGGGCACCATCACCATCGCGGCGGCCAGATCCATGATCCGGTGGGTGTCGGACCCGGCGTCGGCGAACGCGTCGGTCGAGCCCTCCGCGACCAGCGCCGCCTCCAGGCAGCTGGTGGACAGGATGCGCACCCGCGCGGCCCGCCGGGCCACCCGCCACCACGCGGCGTCGTCCTCGCCGTGCGGACGCAGCAGGCTCACCGCGGCCCCGTCGAGGCGGGTGCGGCCGGAGGTGCGGTAGCCCACCGGCTGACCCGCCACCGCATGCCAGCAGCGGCCGGTGTCGAACCAGCAGGTGAGCGCCTCGGTGGCGACGCCGTCCACGGCCACCACCCCGGCGAACGCCGACAACGGCACCCCGGCCGCGGCGTTCGCGGTGCCGTCGACCGGATCCACCACCAGGGTCACCGCCGACCCGTTGTCGACGACGCCGATCTCCTCGCTGAGCAGGTTCACCCGGTGCCGGTTCACCACCTCGGCGACCGCGGTGTCGACGAGGATGTCGAGCCGCATGGTCGGGGTGCCGTCGGCACCGATCTGGACTTTCTCGGCCAGGCCCGCGCGGTCGTACTGGGCGCGGGCCGCCCCGAATGCATGCGCCGCGGCACGGGCCGCATCGGCCAGCGCCGGGTGGGTGCCCGCGGGCACCTGCGGTTCGGGCACCGGCCAGTCGATGCGGGTCACCGGGCACTCTCCAGCACCGAATGCACCACGGGCCAACGACTTCCCGCGGCGATGAGCACCAGGTCCGCGCGCAGACCAACCACCAGCCGGCCCCGGTCGGACAGCCCGGCCACCTCGGCCGGGCCCGAGGTCACCAGCCCCATGGCGGCGGCCAGGTCCATCCGGTGGTCCTCGATCAGCGAGAACACCGCCGCCAGCAGACTCGACGGCAGGTAGTCCGAGGCGATCGAGGTGACCAAACCGCGGCCGATCAACTCACGGCCCGACGCGTTTCCGTTGTGCGAGCTGCCCCGCAACACATTCGGTGCACCCATCACCACCGGTAACCCGCGGTCCCGGGCGGCCTGTGCCGCGGCCAGGGTGGTGGGGAACTCCGCGACGGCGCCGCCGCGGCCCACCAGCTCGTCGACCTCGCTCTCCGACGTCAGGTCGTGGCCCAGCAGCCGGATCCGCCCGGCCCGTGCCTGCTCGGCCAGCCAGGCCATCGCGTCCTCACGCATCCCGAGCCGCCCCTCGCGTTCGGCGACCAACTCGTCGACGTGGGCGACCGCCTCCCGCTCCGACATGCCGCGGGCGCCCATCAGGTAACGCTCGTAGTAGGACCGGTCGGCGTACTGCCCCTGCCCTGGCGTGTGGTCCTCGTGGGAGACCAGGGCCGTCCCGGTGGCTGTGGCCAACCGGTCCTGCAGCGCGGCAAGGCCTTCGGCGCTGCGGACGTCGAGGCGGTACAGGATCCGGTGATCCACCGGGCCGCCGTCGGCGCGGGCCTCGACGGTGGCGCAGAACAACTCGGCGGCCGCCACGGTGCGCGGGGTGCCGCGCAGCCGGCTCTCCTCGAACCCGGCGCCGTGGAACGCCGTCGTCACACCCGCGGCCCGCAGCTTGCCCTCGAACGACAACATCGCGAACTCGATCGGCAACTCGGCACCCGGACGCGGCAACCGCTCCTTCTCCAGCCCGTCGCTGTGGGTGTCGACCAGACCGGGAATGCACAGCAGCCCGTCACCGTCCACGTCGGCCGACACGCCGGGCCGGTGCGGCTCGACCGCGGCGATCGCCCCGTCCCGCACCGCCACCACGGCATCGTCGATCACGCTGCCGGGCAACACTGCCCGCACGTGGCCTAGCACATAGTCGGCCGGCGGCGCCGCCAGCGGCCAGTGCCGCACAGTCCTCTCGAACATTTCGGTCGTCATGACACTCCTTCGAGGATCTCGGCCGGCACACCGTCCTGCACGATGCGTCCGTCACGCATGAGCACCACCCGGGATGCCAACCGCCGCATCGCATCCAGATCGTGAAAGACCGCGAGCACCGCGACCCCCTGCGCGGTCAGGGCCGCGATCAGCTCGAGGGCCGCTTCGCGGTTGGCCGGGTCGAGCGCGGACACCGGTTCGTCCAGCAGCAGCAGCCGCGGCGGGCGCACCGTGCCTGCTGCCAGGTTGACCCGCTGCCGCTCGCCCCCGGAGAGCACCGAGCAGTCCACATCCCACAGCGCCTCGTCGAGGTTGAGCCGCCGCAGCGCGTCGCCCGCCGCCTCCCGGGCCTCGGCCCGGTCGACGCCACGGCGACGGGCGGTCGCCGCCACGAACTCCAGCGGACCGGTCCGCGGCGGGGCGATCAGAAACTGTGACACATAACCGAATTCGCGGCCTCGGATCCTCGCCATCGCCCGGTCCGAGAGCTCGGTGAGGGCGACCTCGTCGCCGGGGCCGGTGCGCAGTACGACCGAGCCGGCGTCCGGCAGGTAGGTGCGGTTGAGGCAGCGCAGCAGCGACGACTTCCCCGCCCCGCTCGGGCCGGCCAGCGCGACGTGCTCACCGGCCCCCACATCGAGGTCCACCCCGTGCAGCGAATCCACGACGCGACCGTCGATGGTGTGCAGCGTGAACGATTTGCGCAGTGCGCGCACGGACAGCACCGGTGCCACCGCGATCACCTCCTGGCCGCGGCGACCAGCCGCTGGGTGTAGGGATGGTGCGGATCGTGGAACAGCTGATCGGTCAGGCCCCGCTCGATCACCCGGCCCAGCTGCATGACCATGGTGCGGTCGGTCAGCGCCTCGATCACCGAGAAATCGTGGCTCACCACCACCGCGGCGACGTTGCGCTCGGACAGCAGCCCGCGCAACAGGTCCAGCACCCCGGCCGCCACCGACGCGTCCAGCCCGGTGGTCGGCTCGTCGAGCAGCACCACGGGCGGTTCGGTGGCCAGCGCCTTGGCGATCTGCACGCGCTGGCGCATCCCGCCCGAGAAGGTGCCGACCGCATCGTCCATCCGGGACAGCGGAACCTCCACCCGCTCAAGCAGTTCGGCGGCCCGGTTGCGGATGTCGTGGTAGCTGCGCCACCCGGCCGCGGTGAGCCGCTCGGCGATGTTGCCACCCGCGCTGACCCGCAGGTCGAGACCGTCGGCGGGGTTCTGGTGCACCACGGCCATCCCGTCCACCCGCAGCCGCCGCCGCTGCGCGTCGGGCAGCGTCAACAGGTCGGTGACCCCGTCGTCCACGGTGGCCAGGTGCACCGCGCCCGCGGTGGCGCGCTCTTTGCCGATGACACACGACAATACGGTCGACTTCCCGGACCCGGACTCGCCGATCACGCCGAGCGCCTCGCCGGGCGCCACATCGAAGGACACGTCCCAGGCGGCCACGATCGCACCGGTGCTCGGGCTCACCGCGGTGCCGTATTCGGGGCCGGTGCCCGCCACCGCATACACCCCACCGGTGCCGTGCACCTTGCCGATCGAATCGACCCGCAGCATCCATTCGGGGCTGCCGGCCGGGACCTCGCGGCGCGGGATCGGGCGCTGCCGCGCAGTGGTATCGGCCCCGGCCCGCCGACCCGGGTCGGGCAGCAGGTGCAGCGGGGCCCGCTCGCGGTGCGCCGCCTCGTCGACGTCGCCGGCCCGCACCCGGGCACACCATTCGGTGTCGCTGCAGACGAATCCGCCCGCCGGGCCGCCCTCCACCAGGAACACGTCGTCGCTGCCGCACAACCGGCACGCCGCGCCGGCGCTGTACTCCACCTCGAACGGGACGTCGTCGAACGTCAGCGGCAGCACGTCGGTGTGCGGTGGGACGGCGTAGATCCGCTTCTCCCGGCCCGCGCCGAACAGGTTGATCTGCCTGCTGCGGTGCAGCCGCGGCACATCCCAGCGCGGGATGGGCGTCGTGGCCATCACATAGCGCCCGGCGACCAGCACCGGATAGCCCGTGGTGCGGATGATCATGCCGTTGCGCACGATGTCCTCATACAGGCTCACCCACATCGCGGCGTAGTCGTTGTCGGCGTGCATGCGGGCGCACTCGGCCACCGACTTCTGCACCCTGCGCAGCGGCTCGGGCACCGGCACCTGATACACCAGCAGGTCACCCGCCGACAACGCCTCCTCGGGAACCCGGTGGCGGGTCTGCACCACGGTGGCCTCCCTGGTGTCCGCCGACTCCGAACACCCTGTGGTGGCGGCGATCAGGCGGCGCAGGTTGGTGGCGTTGACGCCGCCGTCGTCGCCCTGATCGATGACCTTCACGGTGTCCTGGGCGCCGATCACCGACAGGGTCACCTGCAGGCCGCCCGAACCCCAGCCCCGCGCCACCGGCATCTCCCGCGACCCGAACGGCACCTGGTAGCCGGGCACACACACCGCGGTCAGCACCGCCCGGCGGATCTCGCGTTTACCGCTCTCGTCGAGGATGCCCGCGGGCGCGTCGTCCTCGGACAACCCGGTCAGCAGGTCGGCTGTGGTGGTCATTCGCAATCCCTTCCGGCCGGCTCGGGCACCCGCACGGTCCTGGCGTCCCCGGCGGCCAGCGCGGCCTGCAACGCCTGCTTGCGTTCCACCATCGAGCGGAACGTCACGTAGTGCGGCAGCTTCAGATGCTCGAGGAAGCCGCCCGAGTCCAGCCCGTCGGTGGTCAGCAACAGCAGCTGCTCCAACGGCCCGGTCCGGCCGAACCGGCGGTTGGCGATATCCAGGTTGGCCATCGCGATGGCTTTACGTTCGTTGTGCCCAAAGCACATTCCGTAACCGACGTCGAACCGGCTGCGGTCCTCCTCGGCACCGTCGAGGTCTTCGATGGCCTCGGCCTCGGTCACCCGGAACTCGCCGATCGTCACCGGCTCACCGGTGTGCGGATGCCGCACCTCCACCGGCAACCGGCCATGGCGCACCTCGCCGAGGGTGACCTCGTGGATGTCCCCGTCGGGTCCGAGGATCGACCGGTACCACAACGCGACCAGGGCACCCGTTTCGGCGCGGGCCATCGCCGCCAGCGCCGCCGAACGGGGCGCCGGGGGGCGGGGCGGAACCCGGGTGATGTCAAAGGGTTCCGGGTCGTCGCCGGTGCGGTGGTCGACGGCGAGGCCGGCCTCGCGCAGCAGGTCGAGGAACCGGCGCGGGCAGCGCTGCTGCGCGGTGCGCGGCTTGACCGCGGCCGCGGGCTCAGCCGAACCGGTGGCCGGGGCCCCGGCCGGCTGGTCGAGCAGCCTGCGGGTGTAATCGGTGGTGCGGCCCAGCAATTGGGGACCGTCGGGTTCGCGGAACGCGGGCACAATACGGCGCATGATCGTCATCCGGTCCGGGTCGACCGGTTCGCTCACCGCGAGCCGCGGCAGCGTCGACCGGTGCGCGCGCAACAGGTGCGCCGCCTCCAGCGGATCTCCTTCGGCCTGCCGCAGCGCCGCGGCGGCCGCCTCCTCGTCGAACAGCCCGGCCTCGCCCATCACCCGGTCCACGGCCAGCCGGAACCGGGCGACGATCTGGTCGGTGCCCGCCCACGGCACCGGCGCGTGATCGCGTGCGCGCCGCACCAGGTCCTCGGCGGCCAGGATCGCCTCCAGCCCGCCGCGCGCTCCCGAATAGCCCATCAGTTCTCCTCGATGATCGTTGTGGTGCGGGGTAATCCGACGATCCGGCCGTCGTCGGTGACCAGCAGGATGTCGATACCGGCCGGGTATCCGGCGACGGCGTCGGCGCGCGCGGCGACGAATCCGCCGGGCAGGCCAACGGGTGCCAGTTCGGCCGAACCGTCCACCCCGGGACCGGACAGGCTCCACCGGCGTGGGCCGCCGTGCACGTCGCGCACGCTCAACGCGGCCGTCGCCCCGTCCTCCGGCGTCTGCGCCGATCCGCGGCACAGACCCCGCACCTCGTCGTCGGTGACCTGCCGGACCGCGGCCACCAGCCGGGCCATCTCGGCGGGCCAGGTGGGTGCCGAGGTGGCGGTGGTGACGGCGTCCGCCCACCGCTCCCCCGGGTTTTCCAGCACGCACACGCCGGTGCTGAGATCGGCCAGCGCGAACACCGGGACCACCGCCGCGGGCAGCACGCCCAGCGCCGCGGCCGGCAGCGCCGTCGGGATGCCCGGCCGGGACAGGGCCGCCAGCACCGCGCGGAACACCCGCTGCGAATCCGCCGGGCGCAGCGCGGTGACGCTCGCCGTCATGAGAGTTCCTCGAATTCGACGATGGTGGGGGCGAGTTCGGCCCATTCGCGCTCGGCCTGCTCGGCCGCGCGGGCGGCGACCGCCTCGCACAGCGCGTCGATCTCGGCGGTCAACGGCCGTCCCGCCTGTGCCTCGGCATCGAGCACCGCCGCCGCCAGCACCGCGGCCCGGTCGTCGCCCAGGCGCATCGCCCAGCCCCGGTGCCCGCCCAGGTCCACCTCGGCGCGGCAGGCCAGGACGTCACCGAGCAGGAACCGTTGGCCGA
This sequence comes from Mycobacterium sp. NPDC003449, assembly GCF_053588415.1. NCBI lineage: Bacteria > Bacillati > Actinomycetota > Actinomycetes > Mycobacteriales > Mycobacteriaceae > Mycobacterium > Mycobacterium sp. NPDC003449. Next base: position 6,047 of record NZ_JBSFPX010000091.1, on the reverse strand, counting down.
TCACCGGTTCCCGGACCTGGGTCGTGACGAATCCGACCTCGGGGGCCACCAGCACCCGCACGTCCACCCCGTCGGCCAGGCAGGCGTCGGCCAGCGCGCGCAACTCGGCCGCCTCGGCCCTGGCCAGCAGCCCGCAGCGCTCGGCGCGGCCCATTGGTTTCGTCAACTCAGCTCTCCTTGTCCTGAAATGTCCTCGGCGGCAGTGTCTTCGAGTTCCACCACCACCCGCACCGCGTCGACCCGGGTCCACGCGCTGCTACTGAGCAGCACCCGCGAGGTTTGCGCGTCCCGGCTGATGCTGTCGATCCGCCACACCGGAACGCTGGCCTCGATACCCAACGCCCGCAACACATCTGGCGGCGGGATGTCCACGCTGGCCCGGCACCAGGCCCGCACCGGCCGGGCACCGCCCAGTTGGCGCAGCACCAGGTCCACCGACTCGACGCTGTGCAGCGCGATGTCGAGGTCGGGCACGGCCACCACCGGGACCTGCTCCTCGGTCACCGACGCCAGCAGGTCGTCGATGAAGAAGTGCCGCACGATCCGATACATCGGGGTGCCCACCGGCCAGCCCAGCTGTTCGGAATCCGCGGCCGACAACCCGACCCGCTGCACCTCCTTGGTCTGGGCCCGCGGGGTCGCGCCGGCCGCGGTCACGGTCGCATGCCACGACGGCCGGCGGGTCCGCGAAATCACATAGTCGATGCGGCGGTTGACGAAGGTGCCCGCGCCCTGGATCCGGCGCACCAGCAGCCGGCGCTCCAGTTCCTGCAGGGCCGAGCGGGCCGCGGCCCGTCCCACCCCGAAACGATTGGCCAGCTCGGGCTCACTGGCCACCCTGGTCCCCGGCGGGCAACTGCGCAGCTCGCCGGCCAGTTGCTCGGCGATCTGCAGGTACCGCGTCGACGTCACACCACCACGGTGGCCCGCCGAGTTGTCCGGACAACCTCGCCGCCGCCAACGCGCACACTGCCGAAGGTGAACAATCCGAACAGTTGTCGCCCGGCGCATCAACTCAGCTCCCGGCGCAACCAGATCGCGAGGGCCTCGACCATCAGCACGGTCCCGAAGACCATCAGCAGGATCGTCGTGACCAGGCCGAATTCGAGGATCTGCGAGGCGCTGAGCAGGTCGAAGCCAATCCCGCCGGCACCCACGATGCCCAGCAGCGTGGCCGACCGGATGTTCACGTCGAGTTGGTAGAGCGCATGCCCCACGAAGGCGGGCGCGGCCTGCGGCAGGGTACCGGCGAAGAACACCTGCCAGCGGCCCGCCCCGGTCGCCCGGACGGCCTGCTCGGGCCCCGGGTCGATCTCCTCCAACGAATCCGCGACCAGCTTGCCGAGCAGACCGATCGCGCCGACACTGAGCGCCAGGGTGCCCGCGACCGCCCCCAGCCCGGTGATCACCACGAAGACCACCGCGAGGACGAGTTCGGGGACCCCACGGACCACGACCAGCACGATCCGGAAGGCCCGGGCAACACCAGGATTGGGCGCCACATTACGGGCGGCCAGGCAGCCCGCGGGGACGGCCAGCACGGCACCGATCAGGGTGGCGCCCAACGCGATCTTGACGGTCAGCCACAGATCCGACAGCAGCTGTCCGAAGATGCCCCCGGTGTCGGGCGGCCAGAACAGCCCGACGGTGTCACCCAGCCCGCCCAGCGAGTTCAGGAAATGAATCGGGTCGAGATCGGCGCCCCACGCCGAGACCAGCACCACCAGCACCGCCACCGCGCCGTACCCGGTACGGCGCCGCCGCGGGCCGGTCCACGGCGGACTGATCCGGTCCCCGGTGTGCAGGGCCGCGCCGCGTCCCGACGGCTCGCCGGTATCCCGCAGCAGGGTCCGCCGGATCGCCCCCGACATCAGCTCGACCAGGATGCACAACGCGAGAACCACAGCGGCCAGCGCCATTCCGCGCCGGTAGTCGAGTTCCTTGAAGGCGTTGGCCATGGCATAGCCCAGGCCGTCGACCCCGACGAAACCGAGCAGCACCGAGATTCGCAGGTTGATGTCGAGGCGGTGCAGCGCGGTGGCCACGAACGCCGGCAGCACCTGCGGCGCCACCCCGGAGATCAGTTCCTGACCGGGGCCCGCGCCACTCGCGCGGATCGCCGCGCGCGGGCCCTCGTCGATCTGCTCGATCGCGTCCGCGTAGAGCTTGCCGACCATACCCACCGAGTGCAGACCCATCGCCAGCACACCGGTCATCGCGCCCAGCCCGAAGACCCGGAAGAACACGATGGCCATCACCACATCCGGCACCGCCCTGGCCATCACGATCAGCGCCCTGGCACCGAACCGGGCACCGGCCGAGGGGGTGGTGTTGGCGGCGGCGAGCACCGCCAGCGGGATGCTGATGACCACCGAGAGAACGGTGGCCGACACCACGATCGACAACGTCTTGCCGGACAACGCCAGCAACTCACCGACGGGCGGAAAGTCCAGTGGCAGCATCCGTCCCGCGAAATCCACCGCGTTGCGGCCGCTGTCGACGAACGTCGCGACGTTGATCCGCAGGTCCACCACCGCCCAGCAGGCCACCGACACCAGCGCGATGAGCACCAGCAGGGCCGCCGCGCTGCTGCGCCGCGGGGCGGACAGCGTGCGCTGCGGTGCGGGCGTGGCGGTGGTGATCACGCAGGAGCGCCCGCGGCGACCAGTGGCCCGGCATCCACCTTGGCGTACACCGACATCGCGTCGTCGTGGTCCAGCCCGGCCACCGGGGTGTCGAGGACGACCCGCCCGGAGCGCAGCCCGATCACCCGGTCGCCCCAGCTCAACGCGAGCGCCACCTGATGCAGGCTGCACAGTACGGTCAGGCGTTGTTCGGTGCTGATCTCCCGGATCAGGGTCATCACCTGGGCCGCCGACTCGGGGTCCAGTGAGGCCACCGGCTCGTCGGCCAGCAGAATCTCCGGCCGCTGCATCAGCGCCCTGGCCACCGCCACCCGCTGCTGCTGGCCACCCGAGAGCGTGTCGGCGCGTTGAAAAGCCCGGTCCAGCAGGCCGACCCGGTCCAGTTGGGCCAAGGCCTCACGGCGCACCTGACGCGGATAGCAGAACAGGCCGAGCCGGGGCCAGCGCAGCCGGCCCAACGCTCCGGCGCAGACGTTCTCCAGCACGCTCAACGTGCCGACGAGATGGAACTGCTGGAACACGAACCCGATCCGGCGACGCAGACGGCGCAGCTCGACCCCGGACGCCCGGCCCACATCGGTCCCCAGCACGGTGATCGCGCCGGTGGTGGGCCGCTGCAACCCGTCGACGTGGCGCAGCAGGGTGGATTTCCCCGAGCCCGACAACCCGAGCAGCACCACGATCTCGCCGGGCGCCACACTGCACGAGACGTCGTCGAGGGCCCGGATCTCGCTGCCGAACTGTTTGGTGACACCGTCGAACCGGACCGCCGCGGCGCCGGTCACGACTGCCCCGCGCACTGCTTGGCCTGCGTGGTGGCACACACCTTGCGCACACCGTCGTAGAACGAGTTGTCCACCTTGGTGTAGCCCCAGTCCTGAGCGTCGTCGACGTATTTACATGTGGTGGCGCAGATCCCGTTCGCGTTCATGTAGTCGACGTTGGCCTTGTTCTGGAAGACGTCGGTGAGCGTGGCCTTCAGTTCGGGTGCGAGATCATCACTGATCGCCACCGGTGAGCCGGCGATCACCTCCGATTTCCACACCACGTCGAGCTGGCCCGGCTTGAGCTGGCCCTTGCCGGGCAGGATCGTGTCGACCATGACATCCTCGACGAAACCCGCGTCGCACTGGCCTTTGAGCACGGCCAACGCCGATGCGTCATGGCCGCCCGCCATCACCTGGGTGACGTCCTTGCCGGGGTCGATGCCCGCGTCGATCAGCGCCGCCGACGGGTAGAGGAAACCCGACGTCGAGTTCGGGTCGACGAAGCACACCTTCCTGCCCTTGAAGTCGGCGACGGAGGTGATGCCGGTGCCGGGCCGGGTGATGCCGTAGGAGCGATACCCGGGCACCGCACCCTTAGTGAGGGTCTGCGCGGCGATCGGGGTCGCCTTGACACCACTGTTGAGCGCGGTGACGAACGAGAACGGCCCGTACTGCGCGATGTCGACCTTGTCGGTGCGTTGGCCTTCGATGACGGCCGCGTAGCTGGTGGCGCTCTGGAAACGGATCTTCTTCCCGGTCTCCCTCTCCAGCAACGTGATCAGCGGCTGGTAGGCCTGCAGGAGGGTCTGCGCGTTCTCCGAGGGGATCGCGGCCAGCACCAGCTCTTCGGGGTTGCGGCCGCCGTCGGCCGCACCGCTACCCGCGCCGCTGGCGGTGTCGGCGCTCTGCCCGCACGCGGCCAGGGTCACCGCGGCCAGCCCGGCCACCGCGGCCCTGCCGAACCAACCTCGGGGAAAAGGGAACATCGGACTCTCCTTTCCGCCCGCAGGCGGATCGATCGGATGTCCAGATGCTTGTGCTGCCCGGTGCAGCCGAGGGGAAGGCGCGGTTACCGAACGGCGAACTCCAGCGGTGAATCGGCTGCAGACGACCGCACGACCGACACCGGCGGGCCGGTACCCGGCTAGCGCGCGGGCTCGGCGACCGGCTCGGGCGCGGGCTCGACCGCGACCCGGCGGGCCGACGGCCGCAGCCAGTCCGGCAGCCATCGCGGCGGGGCGTCGGGCGCGTTGTCGAACACCCCTCCGGTGGGGTCGTCGATGCGGCCGCCGAGGCGCACCAGATCGCGCTCCGGGCCGTAGATCTGGCGGATCACCAAGGCACACAACGCGATCACCGCGACGTCACGCAGCAGCACCGTGGTGGTGAACCATTCCTGGGGTAGGCCCTTGTTCTGCTCGCCGTAGAGATAGAGCATCCGGGGCACCCACACCAGCGCGTCGATCGTCATCCACGCCAACAGGATCCGGCGGTGCGGCAACGCCAGCACCGCCAGCGGCACCAGCCACAGCGAGAACTGCGGACTCCACACCTTGTTGGTCAACAGGAACGCCGCCACCACCAGGAAGGCCAACTGCGCGACGCGGGGCCGCTGCGGGGCGGTCAGCGCGATGTAGCCGATCGCGATGCAGCACGCCGCGAACAGCATCGCGGTCACGGCGTTGAGCACCGTCGGCGGCTGCCAGAATCCCAGATCCGTGTCGAATCCGGGCCACGTGGTGAACGACTTCACCACGTTGTAGAGCGAGTCCATATCGTCGCCGCGGCGGGTGTTGAGCCGGAAGAACTCCGACCAGCCCCGCGGAAACATCACCATGATCGGCAGATTCACCGCGAACCAGACCAGCACGGCCGTCGCCGCCGTCTTACCGACCTCGCGTAACCGCCCGGTGCGCAGGGCCAGAACCAGCAGCGGCCCCAGCAGCAGCAGCGGATACAGCTTGGCCGCCACCCCCAGCCCGATCATGGCGCCGGCCAGCGCCGGTCTTCGCCGGGCCCAGGCCAGCATCGCGGCGGCCGCGGCGGCCGTCGCCAGCGCGTCGAAGTTGGTGAAGATCTGGAAGATCACCAGCGGTGAGCCGGCCACCAGTGCGGCATCCCAGATCCGCCGGCCCGCCATTCGTGCGGTCGCCCAGATGGTGGCCAGCCAGGCCAGCGCCAGACCGAACGCCGAGATGTTGAAGAACATCACCACCTCGGCGACGACCGGGATCGAAACCAGTCTGGTCAGCGCGGTGTAGGTCTTGGCCAGCGACATCGACACGTACTGGTAGATCCCGGTGATCACCGGATACTCCATGTAGCGAATGGCCGGGCTGCCGTCGTACTGCTCCCGCGGCTTGCCGGTCGCGTCGTTCTCCAGCCAACTGGACTTGTAGGGAAACTTCCCCTGGTTCAACAACTCCGCGGTGTAGAGCGGCACCGTGTCGGAGTAGCACAGCTCGTAGTAGGCGCGGTTGTTCTCCCAGTTGGCGACCCGCTGACCGGCGTCGCCCGATCCGGTGCTCTGCAGGCAGGCGGCCTTGGTGGTGTAGCCGAGCGCCAGAAACACCACCGCGATCACGAACATCACCCGCAGCGGCGTCATGAACCGCGCCCGCCCGATCAGCGCGTG